>DATACN010000251.1:0-2671 GCA_036258995.1 Thermoleophilaceae bacterium
AGGCGTGGCCGGGGTCGCCCTGGCCGGGCCCGGCGCCGTTGGCGGAGGCGCCCCACATCCCGGCGCGCTTGCGCTGGATCCGGCGCTGCTTGGCCTCGCGCTTTAGCTCGGCGTCGTCGCGGCCCTGCGAGCGGTCGATCCAGCGGCCCACGAGCGTGATCGGGAAGAGCTGGCCCTCGACCTGGGTCACCCGGTCCTGCATCGCCTTGTTCGGGCTCAGCTCGCCCGCGGCCATGCGCTGGTAGGCCTCCTGCGGCACCTTGACCGTGGAGGTCACAGCGCCGTTGCCGGGGGACTCGGTGGTCACCCGCAGGGGCTCGCCGTCACGAGCCTCGACGAACCAGGTGCCGCCGTTCTGACCGGAGATCTCGTAGCGGATGGCGAACTTGTGGCCCTTCGTCCACTCCGGCTCGACCAGGTAGGGCAGGGCGCGGTAGAGGATGTCCGGATCGAGCTGGCCGCCCGAGCGGACGACCTCCTGGATGTCCGGCGCCTCCGAGCCCATCGCCCGCAGCTTGAGCGCTCGCCGGCGCTTGCCGCGAATCCGCAGCCTGCCGCCGAGCATGAGCCGGAACGGCCGCGCCGCGCCGGTGACCAGGTCGACCAGCGCCGTCGCGTCGGTGGACAGGCGGAAGTCCACGTGGCCCTCTCCCCCGCCCGGATCCACCCGCGCGGCCCCGTCGGCGACGGAGACCCGGTAGTCGCCCAGCTCCGCGACGCGAAGCTCGAAAGCAAGCGTGTCGCGAATGCGCGCGGCGGCGGCCGGCAGAACCATCAGCACGAGGCGAGCGGCCAGCTCGGGATCGTCCGCGGCCATCCGCCGAAGGGCCTCGCGCCGGCGGTCGGCGGCCTCGCTCACGCGGCCCGCTCCAGGATCTCCACGTCCACGGGAGCCTTATCGGCGAAGTCCCGGGCATCCTGAAAGCTGCCGATGTGCTCTCCCCAGTGCATGGGCACCGCGACCTGCGGTTGGATGCGCCGCGCGGCCTCCGCCGCCTCGCTGGCGGTCATCACGTACACGCCGCTGACGGGCAGGAGCGCGACGTCTACTCCGCTGACGCTGTCCATCTCAGGGATCACGTCCGTGTCGCCCGAATGGTAGACCCGGCGCCCGACGACCTCGATCTCGTAGCCGACCCATCCGGCCTCCCTCGGATGGAAGAGCTTTCCCTGGGGGTCCCGCTTGGAGGTGTTGTAGGCCGCCACCGCCGAGACTGACACACCGGGCAGCAGCTGGCGCTCGACCACCTCGCCGGGCGCGATCGACACGACCTGCCCGCTGACGCGCTCCGCGACCGCCGCCGGCCCCACCAGCCAGGTGCGAGGCCCCGACAGCCGCTCGATGTCCTGGGGCGAGAAGTGGTCGTAGTGGCCGTGGGTGATCAGGATCAGGTCGGCCTGGGGGCCGTCGGCCACGCGGTACGGGTCGATGTAGATCACTCCCTTGCCCGCCCGGATGCGGAATCCGGAGTGGCCGAGCCACTCGATGGAGTCCAGCAACATCGCCTGGAGGATAGGCTCGCGGCCATGGCGAGCTTCGAGACGATCGTCTGGGAAGTCGAGGATGGCGCGGGTCGCCTGACGCTGAACCGGCCCGAGACCCTCAACGCCTGGAACACGGCCCTCGGTGAGGAGCTCAAGCAGCTGGTCGAAGGCGAGGCGGCGGACCCTTCCGTCCGGGCCGTGCTGGTGACCGGCGCCGGCCGCGGCTTCTCGTCGGGGGCGGATCTGAAGGCGGGCTTCGAGCCCGCTGACGACGGCCTGCCGGACATCCGGGGCGAGCTCGAGATCTTCCATCCGGTGATAGCCGGTGTGCGGCGGCTCGAGAAACCGGTCGTCGCGGCCGTCAACGGCCCCGCGGTGGGCATCGGCGCGTCGCTCGCCCTGGCCTGCGACCTGGTACTGGCGGCGGAGTCGTCCTACCTCGGCCTGGCCTTCGTGAACATCGGGCTGATGCCCGACGGCGGCTCGACGCTGTTCGTGCCCGCCGCCGTGGGCAAGGCGCGCGCGTTCGAGATGGCGCTGCTCGGCGAGCGCATCCCGGCCGCGAAGGCTCTCGAATGGGGGCTCGTGAACCGCGTCCTGCCCGACGACGCCCTGATTGACGAGGCGAATGCCATGCTCGCCAAGCTCGCGGCCGGACCGACCCGCTCCTACGCGGCCTCGAAGCAGGCCCTCAACCGAGTGCTCTACCCGGACCTCGATGGCCAGCTCGACGTGGAGTCCGAGCTCCAGCACGCCCTCGCGCGCACGCGCGACTTTCGAGAGGGCGTCGCGGCCTTCGTCGAGAAGCGAGATCCGGCGTTCCAGGGCTCTTGACGCCCGGGTAGCATCCTTCGCGCCCTTGCCCACCCTCCGGACACGGCGGTTGCTCCTCGCTGCGCTTTGCGCGGCCGGCCTCGTGCTGCTCGTGGCCGCCCCCGGGGCGCTCGCCGACGCCATCACGCCCGAGTCGGGTCCGTCGGAGAACGCCAACGACATCGACACGCTCTACAAGATCACGCTCTACATCGCGATCGTGATCTTCCTAATCGTGGAGGGCACGCTGATCTGGTCGCTCGTCCGCTATCGCTACCGGCGCGGGGGGCCGGACGCGGTGCAGATCCGAGGCAACACCCCGCTCGAGCTGGGCTGGACGGTGGGCGCGGCGCTGATCCTGGTGGTGCTCACG
>DATACN010000252.1:0-2819 GCA_036258995.1 Thermoleophilaceae bacterium
GAAGCCGTGAACACACCGGGGGCCGCGAGCGGCACGATGACCTTGGTGAAGGCCTGGAACGGGGTCGCCCCGTCCACCTGCGCCGCCTGCTCGAGCTCCCAGGGGATCTCACGGAAGAACGCCGACAGCGTGTAGATCGCCAGCGGCAGCGTGAAGGTCATGTAGGGGATGATCAGCCCCAGCCACGTGTCGAACAGGCCGATCGCCCGCCACATGTCAAACAGCGAGCCGACGATCGAGATGGGCGGGAACATCGCAACGGCAAGCGCGCCGGAGAGGATCATCGCCTTGCCGGCGAACTCCAGTCGGGCCAGCGCGTAGGCGGCCATCGCGGCGAGCACGATCGAGATCAGCGTGGCGATGGCCGCGATGCCGAGCGAGTTGACGAGGGCGGCATTGAAGATGTCCTCCGAAAACGCCGCGTCGTAATTGTCCAAGGTCATCCCGCCCGTCGGGAGGAACTTGCCGTCGGCGATGTCGGCCGGCTTCTTCAGCGACAGCGAGATGATCCAGATCACGGGGATCAGCGCGTACAACAGCACCAGCAGGATCGCGATCGACCAGAAGGCCCGCTCGCGGGCGGTGTGCTTCATCTAGACCTCTCCCCTCTGCTGCGCCGTGCTCGTGCCGAGCCCCTTCACGAAGAGGACCGCGATCAGGATCACGGCGATGAAGATCAGCACCGAGATCGCCGACCCTAGCCCGAGGTTGACCCGATTGATCAAGACGTTGTATCCGAGGATCGAGACCACCTCGGTGTCATTGGCTCCCTTCGTCTGGATGAAGACCGAGTCGAAGACCCTGAACGCGTCGAGCGTGCGGAACAGCAGGGCGACGAGGATGGCCGGCTTCATCAGGGGGACCGTGATGCGGAAGAAGCGCTGGATCGCATTCGCGCCGTCGACCTTGGCGGCCTCGTGCAGCTCGTCCGGCACGAGCGCCAGGCCGGCGAGCAGCAGCAGCGCCATGAACGGCGTGGTCTTCCAGACCTCGGTCAGGATGATCACGAGGAACGAGCCCCAGCGGTCGCTCAGTGGGTCGGCGCTGTCGGAGATCAGCGGCAGGTTCGCCACGAACCCGGTGGTGGGCTGGAACGCGAACAGCCACGCGAACGCGGCCACCACGGTCACGATCCCGTAGGGGATCAGGATCGCGGCGCGAACAGGGCCGCGGCCGAAGATCGCCCGGTGCATCACTAGCGCGATGGCCATCCCCAGCACCAGCTCGATCGAGACCGAGATGACGGTGATGAAGAGCGTGTTGAAGACGTCGGTCCACCAGGTGCTCGAGCCGAGCACGTCGAGGTAGTTCGAAAGCCCGACGAACTCCTTCTCGTCGGGGAAGCGCAGGTCGAACTTCTGCAGCGACAGGTAGATCGCGTACCCGATCGGATAGCCCGTCACGATCAGCATCGCGATCACGGCCGGGGCGCACAGCCGCCAGGCCAGCCGGCGCTCGGCCTTGGCGCGGTCGGTCGTGTCGGGACGCGCTGCCGTGGCGGTGGCGGCTTCCATCAGAAGATCTTCCCTTCGGCGGCCTTGTCGAGCCGCGTTCTCAGGTCGTCGAGCAGCTGGTCGGGGTTGATCTGGCTCGGGGGATGGAACGACTTCTGGATCGCCAGAGATATGTCGCTGTAGGCGGGGCTGATCGGCCGCGGCGCGCCTTCGTCGAGCGACTCGCGCATCAGGTCGGTGAACGGGAGGGTCTTCTTGACCTTGGGGCTGTCGTAGACCTCCTCGCTCGTCGGCGCCAGGCCGCCGGCCGCGCTGATGATCTCCTGGCTCTCGGGCCGGGCCATGCACTCCGCCGCCTCGAAGGCCAGGTCGGGGTTCTCGGAGTGCGCGCTGACCCCGAGGTTGAAGCCGCCGAGCGTCACGCGGCTCGGCTCGTTCGGGTCCACCCGCGGCCAGCGGGCCCAGCCGATCTTCTCCTGGAAGCCCTTCACCTCGGCGGCGGCCGGGTAGATGAAGCTGTAATTGACCATGAAGCTCGACGAGCCGTCCTGGAAGGCGAAGTTCGAGGTGTCCTCCTCCAGGTTCGCCATTCCGGGCGGCGCGGCCGGCCCGGTGGCGATGCGCCGGATGATCTCCGCGGCCCTACTCGTCGATTGGTCGAGCGTGGGCTGGCCGTTCTCGTCGATGATCTGACCACCGGCCGACGCCACGAGCGAGTTGACCCAGGTCGAGAGGCCCTCGTAGCGCGCGGACTGCACCGCGATCCCGGTCTTCGCCCGCTCCGCCATCTCGATCATCTCGTCCCACGTCTCGGGCGGCTGGTCGATGCGGTCCTTGCGGTAGAAGAGCAGCTGGGTGTTGGTCGTGAACGGCGTCGCCCAGACCCTGTCCTCGTACTGCACGGTCTCCACGGGGCCGTCGAGCCTCCCCTCGAGAGCGCGTTGCCCGCGCTCGCCCTCCCATTCCCGGATCCAGCCGGCCTCGGCGAACTCGGCGGTCCAGGGGATGTCGAGTGTCACGATGTCGATGTCCGGGTCCTCCGCCGCGAGACGCCGCGACATCAGCTCGCGCTGCGCGTCGGCGGTCCGCGGGAGCACCACGTAGCGGATCCGGTAGCGCCCGTTGGCCTGCTTGTTGCACGCCTCGATCGCCTCGGGGAAGCCCACCTCGTTGGCGCCGTAGAGAGTGATGCTGCGTCCGCCGCCGCCGGTCGGCTCGGAGCTGAACCCGCATCCGGCGAGGGCGACGGCCCCCAGCGCCAGGGCGGTGACCAGCCGAGCCGTGTAAGGAAAGCGCAAGCTCCCTCCTCCACCCTCGTCCGTACCCGCGGCCGAAGCGGCGCTAACCAAAGACGACGAGGCGCCC
>DATACN010000253.1:0-1961 GCA_036258995.1 Thermoleophilaceae bacterium
AGCGGGCCTTGACGTCCCGCAGGCGCGCCAGGTTGCGGCCGTAGTACGCCCGCTGCCAGCCGCGCAGGTCCGCGTCGATGCAGTTCTGGTAGGCCTGGCCCGACACGAACGGGCGCATGGCCCGGTGCACACCGTTGATCCAGGCCCGGCTCGCCCGCCCCGCCGCCGCGCCGCCGAAGTACGCCAGGTACTGGATCGAGAAGAGCTGGTCGCGGTGGGCGAAGGCGGTAGCGTCCTCGGGCACGCGGTTGATCGCTCCGCCGTAGGCGTCGAGCAGCAGCGCACCCGAGCCGAGCGAGGGGCTGCGGTCGCGGCGCTCGATCCAGCGGATCATCGTGGCCCGGCCCCGCGCCGACAGGGGCCGACCCACGTAGTCGGAGCGCGCGTGGAAGGCGTCCCGCGGCAGCCGTCCTCCTGGCCGCGTGCCGGCGGTGTGGCAGGCGCGCAGGCCGTCGTCGAGGCAGCCGGCCCAGCGCAGCATGAGCGGGAAGTAGCCCGACGAGCTTGTGCTCAGGCTCGCCCCGGGCACGCGGGTGAGCGGGCGCAGCAGTCGCCGTAGCCGGGTGGGCGAGCCGAAGAACTGCCCCAGCGCCCGCACCTGCGGCCCGCCGGTGCCCAGGCTCAGCACAGTGGTGAGCGCGTCCGGGGCGTCGGGCGCGAACCGCTGCCAGGCGGCGATCGCCTGCCCGGCGGCACCCCATGGCCACGAGAGCATGAAGTACGAGGCGCCGCGCGCCCGGTGGACCTGGAACTCGAAGCCGGTGACGATGCCGAAGCTGCCTCCACCACCGCCCCGGCAGGCCCAGAAGAGGTCGCGGTCGGAGTCCGCGTCGACCCGCCGGGCGCGGCCGTCGGCGGTCACGATCGTTAGCGCCCGGATGTTGTCGGCGGTCAGCCCGAAGCGGCGGCTGGCCAGCCCGTAGCCGCCGCCGAGGGCGAGGCCGCCGATGCCGACCGACGGGCAGGTGCCGGCCGGGACCGTCACGCCACGCCGCGACAGCGCGGCGTACACGTCGATCAGCTGGGCCCCGGCCCCTACTGTCGCCCGCCTCGACCCCGTGTTCACGCGAATCCCGCGAAGCCGTCGCAGGTCGACCACCACGCCGTTCCGCACGGTCGAGTAGCCCGCGTAGCTGTGGCCGCCCGACCGCGCCACGAGCCTGACCCCGAACCGGTCCGCCCAGCGCACCACCCCCTGCACGTCGCGCACGTCGAGCGGCTGGACCACGGCCTCGGGCCGGATCCCCGAAAAGCGCTGGTTGTAGACGCGCCGAGCCGACGCGTAGCCGGGCCCGCCGGTCAGCACGGGCCCGCGCACCGCGCCGCGCAGGGCGCGCAGGGCCCTGCGCGACAGCGAGGGATGCGCGTCGAGCCAGTCCTCGGCGGCCGCGAGCAGCTCGTCGGGCAGCGCGAAGAACAGTGCGCCGCCGCCGGCGCGCGCGAGCAGTTCGCGGCGGTCGATCACGCCGCTAGCCGCTTAGTCGTCGAAGAAGGCGTAGCCGTACTCACCGCGCTTGTAGGCGAGCTTGGCGATGGCCACCATGCGTTCGTCGTCGTTCGACTCGATCTGGTCGAGCGCTGCGTCGACGCGATGCGCCGCGCGGGTGCAGAAGGTGTTCGAGATGTAGCGCTCCTGGCCAGACGGCTCCAGGCCGTGCTCCTGGAAGTGGTCGGTCACGCGCGACAGCACCGCGATCTGCGCGTAGATGTCCGAGACCGCGTGCGCCAGGCGCTTCTGTTGGAACTGGCGCAGGATGATCTCGCCCTTGTGCTCGCGCAGCAGCCCCTCCGTGACCGAGCGCAGCCGCTTGACCTGGTCCGAGACCGAGGCCGCCAGCGGCTCGAGCTCCTCGTGCGCCTTGGTGATCCGGTCGGGCCGCACCTCGCGGGCGATCCTGCCGGCCACGTAGTCGGCCAGGATCCCGATCGACCCGATCGGGTTGCCGAACTCGATGTCCGCG
>DATACN010000254.1:0-14223 GCA_036258995.1 Thermoleophilaceae bacterium
GCAGGGCCTGCCGACCTTCACGCTGGTCGGCCTCCCCGACAGAGCGATCCGCGAGTCGCGCGAGCGCGTGCGGGCCGCGATCCAGAACTCAGAGCTCGAGTTCCCGCAGAGGCGGATCACCGTGAACCTCGCCCCGGCCCATCTGCGCAAGTGGGGCCCGGGCTTCGACCTGGCGATCGCCGTAGCCGTGCTCGCTGCGAGTGGCCAGATACCTCCGGACTCACTGGACGGTTGCGCGGTCTGCGGAGAGTTGTCTCTGAGCGGTGAGCTGCGTCCAGTACGAGGCGCGCTTGCGGCTGCGATCGGAGGCCGCGACGCCGGTCACCCCCGGCTCATCGTGCCTACAGAGAACGCCTCGGAAGCGGCGCTCATCACAGAAATCGAGGTCTTGGGCGTTCCCACGCTGGCGCGGCTGGCCGACGTCATGCACGGTCGCTGGCAACCCGAGCCGCCGCCGCGGCAGGTGCAGCCACGTCCGCCTGACTCCGCCCCCGACCTGGCCGAAGTGCGCGGACAAGCCGACGCAAAGCGCGCCCTGGAGATAGCGGCGGCCGGAGCTCACAACGTGCTGATGGTGGGCCCTCCAGGCGCCGGCAAGACAATGCTCGCTCGAAGACTCCCGGGGATCCTCCCACCACCGACCCTTGAAGAGGCGCTGGAAATAACCCAGATACAGAGCGCCGCGGGTGTCGGGAACGGTCGCCTGGTAAGCGAGCGACCGTTTCGGGCCCCGCATCACACGACCTCGCCTCAGGGCCTGGTGGGCGGGGGCTCAATGCCTCGGCCCGGCGAGATCACCCTCGCCCACCGGGGAGTGCTGTTCCTGGACGAGCTCGCGGAGTTCGCGCGGGACGCGCTCGATGCCTTACGACAGCCGCTCGAGGACGGGACCGTTCACGTGATGCGCCGGCAGCGCGCGATCTCCTTTCCCGCTCGCGCCATGCTCGTCGCCGCGTGCAATCCCTGTCCTTGCGCCAAGCCCGAGGACCGATGCACGTGCGGCCCTCTCGAAAGGGGGCGCTACGCGCGCCGGCTGAGTGGGCCGCTGCTGGACAGGATCGATCTCGTCTGTCAGGTCGACCCCGTTCCCCTCGTCGAGCTCGCCGGCAAGCCGGCCGTCTCTTCGTCTGTGGAGGTCCGCAAGCGGGTTGTCACCGCACGCGAACGCCAACATGGACGACTCGCAGGGTCGGGCTGTACGTGCAACGGCGAGATGGATGCGCGACTCACGCGCCGGATGGTCCGGGTCGAAGGCGAGGTGCGCGCGCGCCTCCTCTCAGCAGCGGGCCGCCTGCTCCTCAGCGGGCGCGGTCACGACCGCGTGCTGCGGGTGGCGCGGACCATCGCCGATCTCGATGGGCGCGAGCGGGTTGAGGCCCGTGACGTCGACGAGGCGCTGGGATACCGGGTCTCCGGCTGGGACGAGCTCGCGGCGTGAGCGCCTGCGATGCGTGCCTTCGCCGCGCCCACCTCATCGGGCTGCTGGCGCCGCGTGTCGCGGGGTTGCTCGAGAAGCCCCGGCGGCGGCCGGCGGGCCTGCTTGCTCTTCCGGAAGGACAGCTCGTGGCCGCGATCGCGGGCGAGCGGGAGGACGAGGTTCGCCTCGCGCTGCAGCGCTTCCGCCCGGATGAGGAGCGAGAGCGACTCAGGCGGCTCGCGGTCCATCCGCTCTGCCGCCACGAAGCTTCCTACCCGCGGCCGCTCGAGGATCTCGAGGATCCGCCGGCGGTGCTCTTCTCGACGGCCTCCTCTCCGCTGCCGGAACGGGACCCGGCTGTGACCGTCGTCGGGACCCGCGCCGCCTCGACCTACGGGCTCGAGGTCGCCTACGAGCTCGGTCGCGGGCTGGGAGCCGCCGGGGTGACCGTCGTCAGCGGACTTGCGCTGGGGATCGACGCCGCCGCGCACCGCGGCTGCCTCGATGCCGGCGGGTCCGCGGCGGCGGTCCTCGGCGGCGGCGTGGACGTCCCGTACCCGCGCCAGAACCTGAGGCTCTACCGCCGGCTGCGGGAGGAGGGCGCCGTGCTGTCGGAGCTGCCGCCGGGCCAGCGCCCGTACAAGTGGAGCTTCCCGGCCCGCAACCGGATCATGGCCGGGCTGGCCGAGATGACGCTGCTGGTCGAGGCCGCCGACCCCTCCGGCTCGCTTATCACGGCGGAGTTCGCCCGCGACCTGGGGAGGGCGGTCGCCGCCGTGCCGGGGCGCGTGACCTCGCGGGTCTCCGCGGGGACGAACGGCCTGCTCCGAGACGGCGCGATCCCCGTCACCTGTGCGCAGGACGTGCTCGACGAGCTGTTCGGGGTGGGGATGCGGACTGTGCCCGCGGAAACGCCCCGGGAGCCGCTCGATGCGGGCCTGCAGAAGATCCTTGCGGGCATCGAAGGGGGTGGCTCGGTCGGGGAGATGGCCCGCGCCGCCGGGCTGAGCGCGGGCGAGGCCCGCGCCGCCCTGGCGCGGTTGGAAGCGGCCGGCCTCGTTCGCCGCTCCGGACTGGGCGCCTACGAGCGAAGCGCAGCAGGTTTCGCCGCGCTGCGCTGACTTTGTCCCGCATATGCGGACGAAGTCATCACGGCGCCCCGTACTCTGCGCGCCATGCCCGCCAACCCGCCACGTCTGCTCACCATCGCCGGCTCCGACTCCGGCGGTGGGGCCGGCATCCAGGCCGATCTCAAGGCATTCGCCCGCGCGGGCGCCCACGGCATGAGCGCGATCACCGCGGTCACGGCCCAGAACACCGAGGCGGTCACAGCGGTCTATCCCCTGCCGCCGGAGGCGATCGTCGAGCAGGTGCGCGCGGTGGCGAGCGACATCGGCGTGGACGCCGTCAAGATCGGCATGGTCGGCAACAAGGCCGCGATCGAGGCGGTGGCGGAGGCTCTCGACCTGGTTGGCGACGCTCCAGTCGTGCTCGACCCGGTGGTGGTCGCGGAGAGCGGCGCCCGGCTGCTCGAGCAGGACGCCGAGGAAGCGCTGCGCACCCTCCTCGTCCCGCGGGCATCGGTCGTCACTCCGAACCTGGCGGAGGCCGAGGTCCTCGCCGGGCAGGCGAGCGAGGGTAGGCCGGAAGAGCTGGCCCGGGCGGTCCACACCCTCGGCGCCCGCGCGGTCGTGGTGACCGGGGGCCACGGAGGGGAGGCGGCTACCGACCTGTTCTTCGACGGCAGCCGGCTGGAGGAGATCGAGGGCGAGCGCCATCCCGACGGCGCTTCCCACGGGTCCGGCTGCACCCACTCCGCGACCCTGGCCGTGGAGCTCGCTCGCGGCGCCGACCCCCTCGAGGCCGCCCGGCGCGCGAAGCAGGTCGCGTCCGAGGCGGTCAAGAACGGCCTGCGAGACCTGGGCGCGGGCGCCGGTCCAGTGGACGTGTTCGGTCTCGGCGCCTAGGGCGTGACGCCGCGCTCTTCGAGCCAAGCGCGCACGTGCTCGGGAGGCCGGCCGTCGAACTCGTCGCGCGCAGCCTGCTCGAGGAGCCGCTGGTCCTCGGTGCCGAACTCGTCGCGCCTGTGCGCGAGATGAAGGATCACAGCCGAGGCCATCACCACGGCCGGGTCCTCCTCCTGGGGGTCCACTGCGCCGGTGACCTCGGCCAGCTCCGCTTCGAGGTCGGCGATGCCCGTGATGGGCTCGTCGCGGTCCTCCAGGCGTCGCAAGAGGTCGGCGACCCCGTCGCCGCCGCACGCCTCGGCGGCCCTGCGCGCCGCGTCGGCCAGCGTGGGTGGCTGTGGCTCGGTGGGCACGGGGGGAGGGCTACCCGGCGAGGGGGCGGCCAAACCCGTGGCATAATCGCCTGCCCGTGATCAGGTTCCTGCGCATGAAGCCGGGCCACGGCGAGGTGCTGCTCGCCGAGGGAGACCGGCGCGTGCGCGAGGACGAGGAGCGCCTGGTGGAGGAGTTCCGCCGCCAGCTCGACGAGGGCATGTGGGCCGCGGTGCCCACGGTCAACGACGGCAATGGCCGGCGCGAGGCGCAGCTGATCCGCGAGTACGGTGAGATCCCGCCGCAGGCAGAGCGCGTGATCTTCTTTCCGCGCGCTTCCGGAGGCTAGAAGCCCGGTGCTCCTGGCCCTCCTCGCCCTCGCCCTCATCGCCGCCGTGCTGGCCGCGCCTGTGATCGCGCGCGGGCTCAGCCGCTGGCGCAAAGCCCGCGCCGGGGCCCGGGCTTCCGCCAACCCCCTCGAGGCGCCCTTCTACGACCCGGGCCGGGAGCGCCGCGCGGAGCAGCGGGCGCGCGAGCTGCTTCGCTCGTGCGTGAACGAGGAGGAGTGGGCCATGTACCGCGACCTCGGGTTCATCCGGGTCGAGGGCCGGCACGCGCGCCGGACGGGCGAGTCGAGGTTCCAGCGGGCCGCGTACGCCTACCTCGTCTACCCCCACAAGCCGATCGTGGCCTACGTGCCGGAGACCGGCCAGCTGCTCAGCGAGTACTGCGTCGAGTTCCCGGACCTGGGCGGTGGCCGCTCGCGGCTGCCGGCATCGGACGACGTGCTGGCGAAGTGGATGGCCCTCACCTCCGACGAGGCGCGCGTGATCCGCCGGGCCAACATGCACCTGGTCGGGCGACAGCTCGACCCGGCCCGGGTGCGCCGCGACCTCTGGCGCCTGGCCGAATGGGAGCGGCGCCGCAAGGCTGGCACCGGGGTACGGCGGCTGGGGCCGCTCACCCCGCACGGCAACAACACCCCGTGAGCCCGGATCCACGCCGCCGCAGCCGGGTCATCCTCGACGGCCCGGACCGGGCCGCCGCGCGTGCCTACCTCAAGGGGATCGGGTTCGACGACGAGGCCCTCCAGCGGCCGATCGTCGGGATCGCGAATACGTGGACCGAGACGATGCCCTGCAACTTCCACCTGCGCAGGCTGGCGGAGCGGGTCAAGGAGGGCGTGCGGGCTGCCGGCGCCACCCCGATGGAGTTCAACACCGTCGCCGTCTCGGACGGCATCACCATGGGCACCGAGGGCATGAAGACCTCGCTGGTCAGCCGCGAGGTGATCGCCGACTCGATCGAGCTCGTGTCGCGCGGCCACATGTTCGACGCGATCGTGGCCCTCAGCGGGTGCGACAAGACGATCCCCGGCTGCGTGATGGCACTGGCCCGGCTCGACGTGCCGAGCCTGATGCTCTACGGCGGCTCGGTGGTCCCGGGGCGCTTCAAGGGACGGGACGTGACCATCCAGGACGTCTTCGAAGCGGTTGGCGCGCACGCGGCCGGCGACATGAGCGACGCCGAGCTCGCCGAGCTCGAGGCCGTCGCCTCGCCGGGGGCGGGTGCCTGCGCCGGTCAGTTCACCGCCAACACGATGGGCATGGCCTTCGAGCTGCTCGGCATCTCCCCGCCAGGCAGCTCCATGGTTCCCGCCGAGGACGGCAAGAGGGGTCAGGTTGCCGAGGACTGCGGCCGCCTGGCGATCGAGCTGCTCGAGCAGGACGTGCGCCCCAGCAGCCTCATCACCAGGGACGCCTTCGAGAACGCGATAGCCGGTGCCGCCATGACCGGCGGCTCCACCAACGTCGTGCTCCACCTGCTGGCCGTGGCCCGGGAGGCGGGCGTGCCGCTCTCGATCGACGACTTCGACCGCATCTCCTGGAGCACGCCCCTGCTTGGCGACCTCAAGCCGGGCGGCCGCTTCGCGGGCGCCGACCTCTACCGCGCCGGCGGGGTGCCTCTGGTGGCAAAGCGGCTCTCCGAGGCCGGCCTGCTGCACCGCGATGCCGCAACCGTGAGCGGCCTGACCCTCGGCGAGGTGGCCGATTCCGCCGAGGAGGCCGAGGGCCAGGAGGTGGTACGGCCGCTTTCGCAGCCGCTCAAGCCGCACGGCGGCTTCGCGATCCTGCGCGGCAACCTGGCGCCGGAGGGCTGCGTCGTGAAGCTCTCGGGCCACGACCGGACCGAGCACCGCGGCTCGGCGCGGGTGTTCGAGTCGGAGCAGGACGCCTTCGCCGCCGTCAAGAGCAAGTCGATCGAGCCGGGTCAGGTCGTGGTCATCCGGAACGAGGGCCCCGCCGGAGGCCCGGGCATGCGCGAGATGCTCCAGGTCACGGCCGCGCTCGTGGGGGAGGGCCTCGGCGACTCCGTCGCGCTGATCACCGACGGGCGCTTCTCGGGTGCCACCCACGGCTTCATGGCCGCACACGTCGCGCCGGAAGCGCCCCGCGGAGGGCCGATCGCGGCCCTGCGCGACGGCGACACGATCGTCTTCGACGTCGAAGCTCGCGAGCTGAACGTGGAGCTCCCGGACGAGGAGATCGGGCAGCGGCTGGCGTCGTACGAGCCGCCGCCGGCCCGCTACAACGGCGGCGTGCTCGGCAAGTACGCCCGCCACGTCGGCTCGGCGGCGGAAGGCGCGATAACGAGCTAGACCCGCTCGCTCTCGTGGTCGACCGGCTCCTTGTCCTCTGCGGGGCCGGTCTCCGCGATGAACTCGAGCAGCAGGTCGTTGAAAGCCGCCGGCCGCTCGGCCATCGGAATGTGTCCGGTGTCCTCCATCACGACCTTGCGGGCGTCGTCAATCAGGCGCTCGTACTCGTCGGCGTCGCGCACCGGGATGATGGCGTCCTCGCCGCCCCACACGATCAGTGTGGGACAGCGGATCTCGGAGATCCGCTCGCGGAAGTCGTAGTCGAGGTTCGCGCGCAGTGCGTCGAGAAAGCTGGGCCGACCCGCGCCGGTCATGAACCCCTCCCAGACGAAGTCGCCCTTGAGCCGCGACGGATGGCGGGCCACCAGAGCCATCGCAAAGTGCCGTGTGACGGGGCGGGCCGCGAGCTTGCGATGACGGGCCGCGGTTACCGACGTCAGCGCCTGGCCGACGCGGCCGAGAGTCATCACAGGCGCCTGGGACACGCTGGCGCTGGAGATGCCGGCGGCCGAGACCAGCATCAGGCGCTCGACGAAGTCCGGGAACTGGATCGCCACCTCGGAAGAGACGAATCCGCCCATCGAGTTGCCCACGACCATCGCCCGCTCGATCCCGAGCCGCTGCGCGAGGCCGTGCACCACGCGCCCACACCCCGAGATAGAGAACTCGTCGCGCGGCGGGCCGGAAGCGCCATGGCCGGGCAGGTCCGGGGCGATGACGCGCCGCTCCTGCGAGATCCTTGGGATGTTCTCGAGCCAGTTCTGCCACTGGCCCGCCAGCCCGTGGACGAAGATCACGGGGTTGTCAGCGCCGGAGCCGATGTCGACGTAGTTGATCTCGACCCCGTCGATCTCGGTCTGGTTCAGGTGCCCCTGCCAGTCGACCTCGCGCCAGTTCGGCTCCGCGCCGGCGCCGTAGTCGTCGTCCGCATGACGCGCCTTCCACGGCGGGGCGGGCGCCGCGGGGGACCCAACAGCCTTGAACATGCGGCTTAGGGTAGTTGCGGCATGGCACGGATTGCGCTCGACATCGATTCCACGCTCCATCACTACTGGGACCTGCTCCGGCAGGTGGCCCGCGAGCGCTACGGCGTCGACCTCCCCTACGAGGACCAGCGCGACTGGGGCATCACCGTGCTCGAGCGCGACGCGGTCATCCACTGCGTCGAGGAGACCCACAGCGACGAGAACATCGAGGCCTGCGAGCCCTATCCCGGCGCGGTCGAGACGATCCGCCGCTGGCACGACCAGGGCCACTGGATCCACGTGACGAGCCACCGCCGCGAGAGCGCCGCCCCGGCCACGGCCCGCTGGCTCGACAGGATCGGGCTGCCCTGGGACGACCTGCACTGCTCGTTCGACAAGGTCACCCGCTGCGTCGAGCTCGGGATCGACGTGCTGGTGGACGACAGCCCGGTCAACATCGCCCGCGCCCGGGAGGCCGGGATGACCGCGGCCACGATCCGGCACCCCTGGAACGAGCACCTGGCCGGCGAGTACGGCGTGGTGGTGGCAGGCGACTGGCCCGAGCTGGAACGGCGGCTCCAGCCGCTGCTGGGCGCAGCGCCCTAGCCCGCGTAGCCGAATCGCTCCAGCACCGGGATCTCGTGGATCTGCGGCGGCTGGAGGTGGTCCCAGAGGATGTGCGAGGGGCGGCTGTAGGCGCCATCGACCTCGATCACGGCGCGCGGGGTGGCGATCAGGTTGACGGGGATGTCGTGCCCGGTCATCAGCAGGTTCTCGCGCAGGATCTGAATCGGGTGCACGGTGGTGGCCACGACCGTGCGGCGGTCGATTCGGCCGGCCTCCGCGAGCAGCGCGTACTCGAGGTCGGAGAAGCCCCCGCCCTTGCCGAGGCGGGCGCCCTTGAGATTGACGGCGACCGAGCCGGTCAGGACGAGGTCGAGCTCGGGCACCTGATCCAGGTCGATCACCGTGCCGTGCTTGAGGGCTCCCTTGATCGTGGCCGCCTCGCGCAGCTCCTCCTCATTCAGCTTGCGCGGGTCCAGCAGGCGGAAGGGGTGCTGGTCGCGCAGGCGCGGGACCGCCATGACCAGGGTCTTGCCCTGCTGGAGCGCGAGCCGCCGCGAGTGGGTCTGCGGAGAGTCGGGGTTGGCCTTGATCGTCTGCGCGTTCTGCCAGTCGGAGTGGCGCGCGAGCCGCTCCGCCGCGCCCTTGGCCCCCGCGAAGTTCGGTATCCGCCCCTCGGCGCCGGGGAAGCGGGCGACGCCTTCGCGGTCCATGGCCCGCCACACGTCGCGCCTGACCTCTTCCTTCGAGCGCATCGCGGGATCGTAACGTCGCCTCGAGCGGGCGCCTGACACAATCGGACCGCATGGCCGAGAGCGGACGCACCACCCTCTCCATGCGCGAGCGGGACCCGGCGGCGGGCGCTGCGGAGACGCTGCCTGCGCTTCGTCGCGAGGAGCTGCGCGCGCTGCTGCCGGGGGTCGAGCCCGAGCGCCGGCTGACCGACTGGGGCCGCTCGGAGCGCATCGAGGGCCTGATGGACAGGACGCTCGTCGAGTTCTTCTACCGCTACTGGTTCCGGGCGGAGGTCGAGGGCATCGAGAACGTGCCGGCCACCGGCGGCGCGATGCTGGTGTCCAACCACAGCGGCGCGCTGCCGCCCGACGCGGCGATGATCGCCAAGGCCATCCGCGAGGAGCATCCGGTGCCGCGCCCGCTGAACATCACGGTCGAGCACTTCTTCAAGGGCTATCCCGGCTTCTCGGTGCTCATCCCCAAGATCGGCTGCGTGGCCGCCCACCCGGCCAACGTGCACCGCCTGCTCTTCGACGAGGAGCAGCTCGTCCTCGTCTTCCCCGAGGGCCGCAAGGCCACCGAGAAGCTCTACAAGGACCGCTACCGCCTGCGCCGCTTCGGCCGCGGGGGCTTCGTGGAGGCGGCCATGAGGGCGACGGCGCCGATCGTGCCCACCTGCGTGGTAGGCGCCGAGGAGTCGGCCCCGGTGTTCGCCCAGGTCGGCCTGCTGAAGCGGCTCACCGGGCTGCTCTACTTCCCCATCACGCCCACGTTCCCGCACTTCGGCCTGCTCGGCATGCTCGGCTACCTCCCGGCCAAGTTCAAGATCCGCTTCCTCGAGCCCATCCACTTCGACGAGGAGGGCATGCACGAGGACAAGGGCCTCGTGCAGAGCACGGCCCACGAGATCCGGGCGCGGATCCAGGAGTCGCTCTGGGACATGGTGCGGCAGCGAAGGTCGGTGTGGTTCGGATGAGCGCGCTCGAGTCGCGGCGCATCCTCGTGACCGGCCTGTCGACCTACTGGGGCGGACGGCTCGCCCAGGCGCTCGAGGCGTTCCCCGAGATCGAGGCCATCATCGGCGTCGACAACGAGGAGCCGAGCGTCGAGCTGGAGCGCACCGAGTACGTCAAGGTGGGGGCGCAACACGCCCTGCTGCGCCGGGTCGTGGAGGCCGCCCAGATCGACACGGTGGTCGACACGCGGCTGGTCGTCGACTCCGCCACGACCTCGCCGTCGAAGGCCCACGAGAACAACGTCATCGGGACGATGAACATCCTTGCGGCCTGCAGCGGCCGGGACAGCCCGGTGCGCAAGGTCGTCTTCAAGTCCTCGACCCACTTCTACGGCTGCGAGCAGGACGACCCGGCCTTCTTCGACGAGACGATGGGCCGGCCCCACCCGCCGCGCACCCCGATCGAGCGCGACATCGTCGAGGCCGAGGCCTCGCTCAACGAGTTCGCCGAGCAGAACCCGAACAAGTTCGTGACCGTCCTTCGCTTCGCGAACGTGCTCGGCCCGTCGGTGCGGACCTCGCACATCGAGCTCTTCGAGTTGCCTGCGGTGCCGATGATCCTGGGGTTCGACCCGCGCTACCAGTTCGTGCACGAGGACGACGTGGTGCACGCGCTCGAGCACGCCGTGCGCAATATGGTGCCCGGGACCTACAACGTGGCCGCCGACGGCGTGCTGGCGCTCAGCGAGGTGGCCGGCCTGCTGGGCAAGTCATACGCGCCGATCCTTCCACCCTGGGGCACGGGCCTCGCGGCGAGCGTGCTGAGCCGGGTGGGCTTGAAGATCCCGCCCGAGATGCAGAACCAGCTTCGCTTCGGCCGCGGGGTCGACAACCGCCGCTACCGGGTCACCGGGTTCCGATACGGCTACACCAGCCGCGAGACCGTCGTCGCCTTGGCCGAACACATGCGCCTGCACCCGCTGCTGCGGGGAGCGGGGGAGCCTTACCGCTACGAGCGCGAGGTCGAGGAGTTCCTGCGCTGGAGCCCGCACGTGCAGGGGTCGCGCGCCGCCGAGCGGCAGGGCGTCACGGCCGCCCAGCTGGCCGAGCTGCGCAGGATGCTCGATGAGCTGGCGGACCGCTACGAGGACGCCGGCGCCGCCGAGGAAGTCGCCGGCGAAGCGCCCGCCGAGCCGCGCAGGCCGTCACGGCCCCGCCGCCGGCCGCGCCCAGGCTTCCCGGTCGACCACTACGACGACCTCGAGTCCGAGGAGGTCATCTCGCTGCTCGGCTCCCTCGAGCGATCCGACCTGGAGGCCCTGCGCGACTACGAGCGCGAGCATGCGGCGAGGGAGAGCGTGGTGGGAGCGATCGACTCGGTGCTCGCCCGCAGCTAGGCCTTGCTCACGCCCACCTAGCAGGATTCGCCCGCCCGGTACCTAAAATCGCCTCGTGCGGCAAAGGTCGTTCATCCTGCTCGCGGTCTTCGTGTTCCTGCTCATCGCGGGGGCCGTCGGCGCGTACGCGTACGACTCCTCGCGCGAGGACCTGATCGCCGAGGGCGTAACCGTCGCCGGAGTCGACGTGGGCGGCCTGCGGGCCGGCGAGGCGCGCCAGGTCCTCGAGCGCGAGGTGTCCGACCCGCTCGAGCGCCCGATCATCGTCAGGCACAAGCGCAAGCGCTTCACTCTCTCGGCGGCCGATGCAGAGGTCCGAGCCGACGTGCAGGGCATGGTCGACGCCGCCCTCGGGGCCACCCGCGACGGCAACATCGTCACCCGCGTCTTCAGGGACGTGACCGGCGGGGAGGAGAACGCCCGGCTGCCGGCGCAGGTCAGCTATTCGGACGAGGCGATCACCGGCCTGGTCCGCCGCGTGAAGAAGGGGGTGGACCAGCCCGCTCGCGACGCCACGCTCAATTTCCCGGCAGTGTCGCCGGTCAAGGAGCAGGACGGCTACGAGGTCAAGGCGGGCTCCCTTCGACAGCGGATCGTGCAGGCCCTCTCGGTGCCGGCGGCCCCGCGCAGGGTCAGCGTCCCGACCAAGGTCCTGAAGCCCAAGGTCACCATGGACGAGCTCGCGGACAAGTACCCGCTCCTGCTCGTCGTCGAGCGTGGGGCGTTCCAGCTCAAGCTCTACAAGCGGCTGAAGCTCCAGAAGGCCTACACGGTCGCCATCGGGCAGGTCGGCTACGACACCCCGGCCGGCATGTACAGCATCCAGAACAAGGCGGTGAACCCCGCCTGGAGCGTGCCCAACAGCGACTGGGCCGGCGATCTGGCCGGCACCGTCGTTCCCGGCGGCGTGCCGGAGAACCCGCTCAAGGCGCGCTGGCTCGGCATCTACGACGGCGCCGGGATCCATGGCACCGACGCGGTCTACTCGCTCGGCACGGCCGCCTCGCACGGCTGCATCCGGATGTCGATCCCCGAGGTCATCGAGCTCTACGACCAGGTGCCGGTCGGCGCGCCGATCTACATCGCCTGAATCAGACCCCGATCCGGGCGATCGGAACCTCCTCCCAACCGCGCTCCTCCAGGGAGGCCTGGCGGCCGGTGTGGCGAATGCAGAGGGTGCCGATGAACACCCCTCGCTCGCGCTTACGCAGCACCGCGTACCACATGGTGGAGGCGTCGCTCGGCCCCTGGATCGGATGCCAGGGGCGCTCGGGCTTGTCGAACTCGTCGACCAGGCCGGCCTCGGCGAGCTGATTGAACGTCGCGATCCGCCCGTCATCCGTGTTGACGAAGAACGCACCCACCGCTCGACAGGCTAGTTGGAGCGCGGCGCTGCGCACCTTCGACGAAGGCATGCGCGCGCGCGGGCTGGCGGAGCGCACGCGGCGCGCGTACGCGGTCGACCTCGACCAGCTCGCGGAGTGGGCCGAGCGCTGCGGCCTGGAGCCGGCGGAGCTGACGCCCCGACACCTGCGCCGGTTCGCCGGCGTGCTCTCCGAGCGCGGCGCCGGCAAGTCGACCGTGGCGCGCAAGCTGGCGGCCGTACGCACGTTCTACGGCCTGCTGCTCGAGCGCGGCGAGGTCGAGGCGAACCCGGCCGATCTGGTCGCGAGTCCCAAGCCGGATTCCTACCTGCCACGGGTGTTGAAGCCGGGCGAGGTGGCCGAGCTGCTCGAGCGGATCCCGGCTTCGGCTCCGATCGACCTGCGCGACCGGGCCATGTTCGAGCTCGCCTACTCGGCCGGGCTCCGCTCCGAGGAGCTCGTGAACCTCGACCTCGACAGCGTCGACCCGGACGGGGAGCAGGTGCGCGTGGAGGGCAAGGGGGGCAAGACAAGGGTGGTGCCGTGCGGCGAGCCGGCCTGGCGTGCGCTCGACGCCTACCTCCGCCGCGTCCGCCCGGAGCTCGAGTCGCGCGAAGGCGGCGGCGAAGGCGCGCTGTTCCTGTCACGCAACGGCCGGCGCCTGTCCACCTCGGACGTGCGCCGCCGGCTGCGCGTGCAGGTGAGGCGCGCGGCGCTCCAGGCGGGCGTCTCGCCGCACACGCTCAGGCACTCGTTCGCCACTCACCTTCTGGAGGGAGGAGCCGATCTAAGGGCCATACAGGAGCTCCTCGGACATTCCTCGATCTCAACGACCCAGACCTACACTCGGGTAGAGTCGCAACGCCTACGGCGTGCTTACGCGCGGGCTCACCCGCGCGCGTGACCTCTACCTAAAGGACTCCATGGTGGAGACCAATCTCAAGGCGATCGAACTGCGGGACCTGTGGCGCCGCTACAAGGATGAGAGCGACGAGAAGGCCCGCGAGCGGCTGGTGCTCGCCTACGCGCCGCTCGTCAAGTACGTCGCCGGGCGCATGTCGAGCGGCCTCCCGTCGCACGTCGAGGAGGCCGACCTCATCTCCTACGGCCTGCTCGGCCTGATCTCCGCGATCGAGCGCTTCGATCCCGCTCGCGAGATCAAGTTCGAGACCTTTGCGATCACCCGCATCAAGGGCTCGATCATCGACGAGCTGCGCTCGCTCGACTGGGTCCCGCGCTCGGTGCGAACCAAGGCCCGCGAGATCGAGAGGGTCAACGCCAAGCTCGAGCACGAGCTGCACCGCGCCCCGACCGACCAGGAGATGGCCGACAAGCTCGGCATCTCCGTGGAGGAGTTCCAGGAGTCGCTGGTGCGGATCTCCAACTCCTCGGTGGTCGCCCTCGACGAGCTCTGGACGGTCTCGGACGCCTCGGGCGACCAGGTCTCCCTGCTCGACACGATCCAGGACCCCCAGGCCGTCGACCCGGCCAAGGAGATGGACACCACCGAGATGAAGGACCGCCTGGCCGACGCGATCGCCAGGCTGCCCGAGCGCGAGAAGCTGGTGGTGGCCCTCTACTACTACGAGAACCTGACCCTGCGAGAGATCGGCGAGGTCCTGGGCGTGACCGAGTCCCGCGTCTCCCAGCTCCACACGAAGGCCGTCCTGCGCCTGAAGTCCCGCCTCCAGGGCGACCCGCTGGGCGAACCCGAGTAGCGCGAACGTCCGTTTTTGTCGGCTATAGCCACCACAAATGGACGTTCGCCGGCCGAAATTCGCGGCTCGGTGGCCGGCGCCTACTCGGCCCAGTTGTTGAGGATCGCGTAGGCGACGGTCGCGAACCCGAGGGCTACGGTCACGGCTCCGGCCGACAGTCCCCACGCGAG
>DATACN010000255.1:0-5969 GCA_036258995.1 Thermoleophilaceae bacterium
CTGACCAGTCAATCGCCAATACCCTCAGCGGGAGGCCTCAGTGGATTTCAGGCTCAACGACGAACAGCTGGAGTTCCAGCTCAAGTGTCGCCGGTTCGCGGCCGAGGTGATCCGGCCGATGGCGCCTGAGCACGACCGGGAGCAGTCCGTGCCCTGGGACGCCCTGAAGGCGGCCCGCGAGTGGGGGCTCCACGGCCTCGACCACATCCAGCGGATGGCGACCGACGAGCAGGGCCTGCTCGGCGTCATCTACGCAGAGGAGCTGCACTGGGGCTGCGCCGGAATCGCGCTGTCGATCTCGGCCTCCTCCCTCGCGGCGGCCGGCATCGCCTCGTCCGGCACCCCGGAGCAGATCATGGAGTGGCTGCCGAAGGCCTACGGCGAGGGCGACGACATCCGCCTCGGTGCCTACGCGGTCACCGAGGCCGGCGCCGGCTCCGACGTCAAGTCCCTGCGCACAACCGCCAAGCTCGACGGTGACGAGTGGGTCCTCGACGGCACCAAGGTCTTCATATCCAACGGCGGCATCGCCGACGTGACCGTCGTGGTGGCCACGGTCGACCCGGAGCTCGGCCACCGAGGCCAGGCTTCCTTCATCGTCGAGAAGGGCACGCCCGGGTTCTCCCAGGGCAAGAAGGAGGACAAGCTCGGGATCCGCGCCTCGCAGACCGCCGAGGTGGTGATGGAGGACTGCCGGATTCCGATGGACAACCTGCTCGGCGGCATGGACAAGCTCGAGAAGAAGCTCGAAAGGGCCCGTTCGGGCCAGTCCACCGGCCGCAGCTCGGGCGCGCTCGCGACGTTCGAGATCACGCGCCCGCTGGTCGGCGCCTCCGCGCTCGGCATCGCGCAGGCCGCCTACGAGTGGACGCTCGAGTACCTCGAGGACAAGGTCGACGAGGGCGTGCCGGTGATGGAGCAGCAGCGCATCCAGCAGGTGCTCGCCGACGTCGCGACCGAGATCGAGGCAGCCCGCCTGCTCGTCTGGCGCGCCGCCTGGATGGGACGCGCCGGGGTGCCGATGACCGGCGGCCAGGGCTCGATGTCGAAGCTCAAGGCCGGCGACGTCGCCATGTGGGCCACCACCGTCCTGATGGACCTGGTCGGCCCCTACGCCCAGACCACGGAGTGACCGCTCGAGAAGTGGTTCCGGGACGCCAAGATCTACCAGATCTTCGAGGGCACGGCCCAGGTCCAGCGGCTCGTGATCTCGCGCATGCAACGCGAGGAGTACCGCCAGCGCCTCCAGGAGGCGGCCGAGGTGCTCCAGCAGGCCCCGGGCAGCACCGCCGGGGACCGCCTGGGCGAGGAAGAGCCCGCCGCGGCCTAGCCGGCCAGCTCGTAGAACGGGTCGAGCGCGGCCCGGTCCCGGGGCCGGGCGCCGATCGCGAGCGTGACGCGGCCGTCGCGCTGCTCGACCCGGAAGTCGAGGAACGAGCAGCATTCGCGCTCGCGGCGGGCCAGGTCCTCGACGGCCTCGCGGACGGAGGGCTCGTCGCGGAAGCTCAACCGGACCGCGCCGTCGTCGCGGTCCCGGTCGACGAGGGCGCTCGCAGCGAGGGCCCGGAACTCGGCCGCCCGCGCGCCCTGTTCGACGACCGGTAGCGAGCAGGCGTGCGGCTCAGCGCTCATGCAGATGCGCCTCCTCGTCGCGCTTGGCCGCCCGCACGAAGAGCCGCCCGACGTAGACCAGGACGAGCATGGGAATGACCATCGCCGCTATGGCGATGGCGGCCAGCGCCCACGCCGGGCCGTGGATTCCATGTCCCGCGTGGGCGAGGTCGAACACTGCGGTGACGTCCATCGCACCTAGCGTAGACCTCTCCGCCGTTAGTCTTCGCCTCGATCCACCCCCAAAGCTGAAGGAGGCGCGGCATGCCAGGGCTGGCCGGTCGCATGTCCACCGTAATCAAGTCGAAGATCTCGAAGCTGCTGGACCGGGCGGAGGACCCCGCCGAGACCCTCGACTACGGCTACCAGAAGCAGGTCGAGCACCTTCAGAACGTCAAGAAGGGCATCGCGGACGTGGTGACCGCGAAGAAGCGGCTGCAGATGCAGTCGAAGAAGCTCGAGCAGCAGGTGGTCAAGCTCGACACACAGGCCCGCCAGGCGCTGTCGCAGGGCCGGGAGGACCTGGCCCGCACCGCGCTCGAGCGAAAGACGCTCGCGCAGACCGAGCTCCAGTCGCTCGACCAGCAGGTGCAGGAGCTCGAGGGCCAGCAGCAGAAGCTCACCGAGAGCGAGCAGAAGCTGCGCGCCAAGATCGAGGCCTTCAGGACCAAGAAGGAGGTCATCAAGGCGCAGTACTCGGCCGCCGAGGCGCAGGTGAAGATCTCCGAGGCCGCCACCGGGGTCGGCGAGGAGATGGCCGACGTCGGGCTCGCGATCCAGCGCGCCGAGGACAAGACCGAGCAGATGCGCGCCCGCGGCCAGGCGGTCGAGGAGCTCGAGGCGGCGGGGACCTTCGAGGACCTGACTCAGCTCGGCGGCCCGTCCGACGACATCGACCGCGAGCTCGCCCAGCTCGGCGCCGGCCAGCAGGTGGACGACGAGCTGGCCAAGATGAAGGCCGAGCTCGGCTCGGGCGACGGCGGCGAGAAGCCCGCCCTTGGTGAGGGCAAGGAGGGCGCATGATCGTGCGCATCTCCGGCGAGGGGCAGTTCCGCCTGCCCGACGAGGATGCCGACCGCCTCAACGAGCTCGACAACCGCGCCGTCGCCGCCGTGGAGCAGGGCGACGAGACCGGCTTCCAGGAGCTCTGGAGCCAGATGCTCGAGCTGGTCTCATCCGACGGCAACGCCCTTCCCGAGGACGAGCTGGTCGAGTCCGACGTGATCCTGCCGCCCCGCGACATCTCGTTCGCCGAGGCGCAGGCCGAGTTCAGCGGCGAGGGCCTGATCCCGGACTAGGGCGCCGACCTCCATCGAGCCCGCCACTCCGGCGGCTCGAAGCCCTCGGTGACGTAGATCGTCTCCCGCGCGATCTTCTCATCGCGGAACTCGAGAATGCTGACGCCGAAGTTCGGCGGTCCCCCGTCGTAGCTGATCGAGAGCTCCACCACCCACAGGTCGGCCCCGCCCCTGATATCCCGGAACTCGACCGAGGTGTCAGCGGGGTAGTCGCTCCTCCACTCGCGGAGGTTCTCGACGCCCTCGAAGCGTTCGCCTGATTGCGGGAACTCGAGGACGGCGTCCGCCTGGTACATCTCGTGGCTCTTCACGGGATCGCCACTGGTGAAGTGCTGCTCGAGCATCGCTTTCACGGTGGCCTCGTCCACGGCTAGCGCTCCTCACCGGCTTCGCTGCCGGCCGATCCCTCCGCCTCGCCCGCCGGCTCGACCTTGTCGAGGTAGACGTTCGTGTACTGCCCACGCTCCTCCTCGTGGTACTCGATCCGAACGCGCTTGCCCTCGAGCTGCTGGGCGTGTTCGCCGATGGCCTCGCGGAAGGTGGTGTACTCCTTGCCCTCGGAGTCCCGCGCCACGTAGCGCAGGTTGCCGCGCTGCGTCTCGAAGGTACGAACCTCCTCGAGCGTGACGACCGCCTCCGCCATGAGGGATTGAGTGTCCCATGAAGCAGTTCAAAGGGCCCCTCGAGAGGTCCCCACCGGACGCGGCGACCAGGTGACTGTCCGGGTGGAGGAACGGCCCTAGAGCCGACCGCTTCCACGCGGGAGCGGCCATCAGCCTAAAAGGCCGCGAATTTTTGTCCGCGCCGCGTGGGAAGGGTGTAGCCTGGACATGGCACCGCCGCCCTTCGAGCTCCTTCGTCCCTCCCACTTGATCGCGCGGCCCTTCCGGAGAGGGACGGACTGAGGACAGCATGGACAGCAACGTTGAGTCGGGGCGGCGCGTCTTTCGTTCCCATCTGACCTTCGCCAATGTTGTATCGGTGATGGCGCTATTCGTAGCGCTGGGCGGCAGCTCCTATGCCGCAATCACGATCAGCGGTAAGAACGTCAAGAACTCGTCGCTGACCGGCAGCGACGTGAAGAACTCCTCGCTCACGACCTCCGACGTGAAGAATCGATCACTGCTGGCGGCCGATTTCAAGTCGGGACAGTTGCCAATAGGGCATCAAGGTCCTATGGGGCCGGAGGGCGCGAAGGGCAACACTGGCGCCCAGGGTGACACCGGCGCCCAGGGCGACACCGGCGCCCAGGGCGAGGCGGGCGCCACGGGCGAGAGGGGGGAGCCCGGCACCAACGGCACCAACGGCACCAACGGCACTGATGGTGCGCCGGGTCCCGGCGCGAGCATGCTGAATGTCGTAATGGCCAACGGGGAGAGGCGGGACATGGCGCTGGGCGCGTTCACGTTGAGGCTGAATTGCACCGGCGGATCTAACTCGCGCCAGTTCACTCTCAGCGTTGCAGGAGGCGCCGGCTCCGCTGGGGAGATCGCGGGCGTGAAGTCCGTCAATGACACGCCTCAGAGCACGGTCGGATACACCACCGGCCTGAACCTCTCAGCGGAGGGGGTGGAACTCGTACGCATCGGGTTCGTGGGCGGATCGTTCCCGAACTGGTACCGCTTCGGTGGGACGATGGTCTTGCACAACGCCTCGTCCGTCACCACTGCAACCCTCGACATGTACCTGGACGACCGAGGTTCGAACGGCACGTGCTACCTCAACGGCACGGCGGTGCGCGCCACCTAGCTCTCGCGCCACCGTGCTGTGGACAAGCGCGTTAGCTCCTGCTTCGCGCGAGAAGCAGGAGCCGCCGCTAGAGCGGGATCTCCCAGAGCGGGAACCAGCGCGTCACGTCTTCCTCGAAGGGCAGCTCCGTGGCGAGCTGGGCCTTCAGGCGCATTTCGCGCTCCGAGTCCCGTTGCTTGTCACCTTTCGCCGGCACGAAGGGGTAGAAGGCGCCGCGCTTGAAGTTGTAGATGAAGTAGAGCGGGCGCTTGCCGCCGCCGGGGGCCTCTTCCTCGAAGGCGAACACGCAGGCCAGCAGGCGGTCGCCGTAGCCGCCGCCCTGGAGCTGGACGGAGACGGTGTTCAGCGACACGACCAGGTCCTCGAAGTCGGGGTCGCGGAGGATCAGCCAGCGATAACCGAACTCGTCGTCGGCGGTCTCGACGGTGGTGCCGGTCTCCTCGGCGGTGCCGCGGACGAGCTCCTCGGTTTCGTCGACGATGGCCTTGAAGTCGGCCGTGCCGAGTGGCTGGAAGACGATTCCCGCGCCCTCCTTGTGCTTGATGTCGTGCCCGGTCTCCATCGTGATGTAGGCCGTGGTCATCGCGAACAGCCGGTCGGGGGCAGGCGCGCTCAGCTTGCGCCGGCCGCCGAGGAGCGCGTCCAGGAAGCCCACCCTGAAAGGCCTAGGCGGCGGTGCCCTGGAGCTGGGCCTCGAGCTGCTGCAGGCGGGCGATCCGCTTCTCCATCGACGGGTGAGTGGAGAAGAGGGTCTGGATCGCGCCCTTGACGCTGGTCGGCACGATGAAGAAGGCGTTCATCCGCTCGGCCTCGCGCAGGTCGCGCGTCGGTACCTGCTGCATGGCGCCGGAGATCTTGACCAGCGCCGAGGCGAGCGCGCTCGGGCGGCCGGTGACGATGGCGGCGCCGCGGTCGGCCGCGAACTCGCGGTAGCGCGACAGGGCCAGCATCAGGAAGAACGAGAGGATGTAGACGAGGAACGAGACCAGCAGCACCACGAGGAACGCCGGCGCGCCCTCGTCGTCACCGTCGCCCCCGCCGAAGAAGAGCCCGAACTGCATCATCATCGCCGCGACCGAGGCGAAGAAGCTCGCCACGGTCATGATCAGCACGTCGCGGTTCTTGACGTGCGCGAGCTCGTGGGCCATGACGCCCTCGAGCTCGGCGGGGGAGAGCGCTCGCATGATGCCGGTGGTCGCGCAGACGGTGGCGCTCTTCTGCGAGCGGCCCATCGCGAATGCGTTGGGGATGTCCATGTCGGCCACCGCGACCTTCGGCTTGGGCAGGTCGGCCTGGATGCAGAGGCGCTCG
>DATACN010000256.1:0-12488 GCA_036258995.1 Thermoleophilaceae bacterium
AAGCCGCGCTGGGCGCGCACGATCATCACCTGCCTGGCGCGGATGGGCGGCCGCCCGGTCGGCATCGTGGCCAACCAGCCCAAGCAGCTCGGCGGCATCCTCGAGAACGACTCCGCCGACAAGGCGGCCCGCTTCATCAACCTCTGCGACGCCTTCGGCATCCCCCTGCTGTTCCTGATGGACGTGCCCGGCTTCATGGTCGGGACGAAGGTCGAGCAAGCGGGGATCATCCGTCACGGGGCGAAGATGCTCTACGCGGTCTCGCGGGCGACGGTGCCGAAGATCACCGTCGTGATCCGCAAGGCCTACGGAGCGGGCTACTACGTGATGTGCGGCAAGGCCTACGAGCCCGATCTGATCGTGGCCTGGCCAAGCGCAGAGATCTCGGTGATGGGCCCCGAGGGCGCGGTCAACATCATCTTCCGCAAGCAGATCGAGGCTTCCGACGACCCCGACGCCGCTCGCGCCGAGATGATCGAGGGAATCCGGAAGACCATCGATCCCTACATCGCGGCGGGCAACGCCATGGTCGACGACATCATCGACCCCCGCGAGACGAGGCCGACCGTGATCAAGGCGCTCGAGATGGCGGCGACGAAGCGCGTCGACCGCCCATGGAAGCGCCACGGGGTGATGCCCGTATGAAGGAGCCCATCTTCTTCGACTCGCCCGAGGCCTTCTACGCCTGGCTCGATGAGCACCATGAGTCAGAGGACGAGGTCTACGTCGGCTTCCACAAGCAGCACACCGGCAAGCGCGCCATGAGCTGGTCGGAGGCCGTCGACCAGGCGCTGTGCTTCGGCTGGATCGACAGTCGCGCCGATCGCGTCGACGAGGACCGCTACATGCAGCGCTTCACGCCGCGCAGGCCGGGCAGCAACTGGAGCAAGATCAACGTCGAGAAGGTCGCGAGGCTGAAGGAAGCAGGGCTGATGCGCCCGGCGGGGCTCGCGGCGTTCGAACAGCGCAGCGATGACAAGGCCGGGGGGTACTCGTTCGAGCGTGACGCGGCCGGGCTGCCGCCCGAGTACGAGAAGCGGTTGCGCGCAAACCGCGCCGCCGCCGAGTACTTCGACGCGAAGCCGCCCTGGTACCGCCGCACCGCGACCCGCTGGGTCACCAGCGCCAAGAAGGAAGAGACGCGCCGGCGCCGGCTGGCCCAGCTCATCGAGGACTCCGCGAACGGTCTCGACATCAAGCCCCTCCGCCGAGCATGAGCCGCTTCGAGGACCCGGCGATCATCACCTGCTCGATCAGCGGGGCGGTCGCCAACCGCGACCAGTGCCCAGCGATCCCCTACACGCCCGAGGAGTACGCGGAGGAGGCGCGGCGGGCGGTGGACGAGGGCGCTTCGATGATCCACATCCACGCGCGCACGCGCGAGGGCGTGCCCAGTTACGAGATCGAGGACTTCCGGGCCATCACCGAGGCGATCCTCGGCGCGGTCGATGACGTGGTCGTCAACTACTCGACGGGCGCCATCGGGGTGCCGAACGAGAAGCGGATCGCCTACCTGCGCGAGCTGCGTCCCGACGTGGCCGCGCTGAACATGGGCTCGATGAACTACGCGAAGTACTCGCGCAAGCGCAAGGACTTCGTGTTCAAGGCCGTGTTCGAGAACTCGTTCGACACGATCATCGAGTTCGTCGAGGCCATGAACGAGCTGGGCATCCGGCCCGAGCACGAGTGCTTCGACTCGGGCCACGTGGCGAACCTCGATCCCCTGATCGACATGGGCCTGCTCCAGGAGCCCCTCCAGATCTCGTGTGTGATGGGGGTGACGGGCGGCATCCGCTCGACTCCCGAGAACCTCGCCCACATGGCCGGCCAGATCCCGGGCGGGGCGAGCTCGCGCAACAACTGGGGCGTGATCGGGATCAGCCGCGACCAGTGGCGGCTGGTGGCCGCCGCGGCGGCGCTCGGCGGCAACGTGCGCGTGGGCCTGGAGGACAACTTCTACCTGCCGGACGGCGAGATGGCCCGCTCGAACGGCGACCTGATCGCCCGGGCGCGCCAGATGGTCGAGGAAGTGGGGCGGCGGGCGGCGACCGTGGAAGAGGCGCGCGAGCTGCTCGGGACCCCCAGGAGGGTCGAAGCGTGAGCGCGCTCGAGGGCCTCAAGGTCCTCGACCTGTCGCGCCTGCTCCCGGGCGGGTTCTGCTCGCTGCTGCTCGCCGACCTGGGCGCGGAGGTGCTGAAGGTGGAGGACACAGGGATGGGCGACTACGTCCGCTGGGCGACGCCCAAGTACGAGGGCGCGGAGGACTCCGCCGCCTCGGCGCTGTTCCTTGCTCTCAACCGCGGAAAGCGCTCTATCCGCCTGAACCTCAAGGAGGAGCGGGGTCGCGAGGTGCTGCTGCGGCTCGCGCGGGACTACGACGTGCTGCTCGAGTCGTTCCGGCCGGGAGTCATGGATCGCCTGGGCGTAGGCTACGAGCGCCTGCGCGAGGAGAACCCCGGCCTCGTGTACTGCGCGATCACCGGCTACGGTCAGGATGGGCCCTACCGCGACCGCTCGGGCCACGACATGAACTACCTCGGGCTTGTGGGGCTGCTAGGCCTGACCGGCGAGCGCGACGGCCCGCCGGTCCAGGCGGCCGGGCAGATCGCCGACGTCGGCGGCGGCTCCCTGATGGCGGCCTTCGGGATCCTCGCCGCGCTGCGCGAGCGCGACCGGTCGGGAGAGGGCCAGTTCGTGGACGTCTCGATGGCCGACGGCGCGCTGTCGTGGTTGGCCCTCGTGGCCGGGCGTTTCCTCTGCGACGGAGAGGTCCCGCGCAGGGGCGAGCTCGAGCTGGCGGGAGGATTGGTCTGCTACCGGCCCTACGCGTGCAAGGACGGCTGGGTGACCCTGGGCGCGCTGGAGCCGAAGTTCTGGCAGGCCTGGTGCAGGGGCGTCGGCCGCGAGGACCTGGTCGAGAAGCAATTCGAGAAGCCTGGGTCGGTGGCCCACGCCGAGGTCGAGCGGATCTTCCTCGAGCGGACGCGGGACGAGTGGCAGCGTTTCGCCTCCGAGCACGACTGCTGCCTCGAGCCGGTGCTAGACCTCGACGAGGCGCTCGACTCGGAGCTCGTCCGCGCCCGCGAGATGGTCGTGGAGCTCGAGCAACCCGGAACGCCAGGGCCCGTGCGCCAGCTCGGCGTGCCGGTCAAGCTGTCACGCACGCCGGGCGCCGCGCAGGGGCCCGGCCCCGGCCTGGGCGAGCACACCCATGAGGTGCTTGCCGAGCTTGGCTATTCGGGCGAGGAGATCGGCCGCATGGAGGAGGCCGGAGCCGTGGCCGGGCCCGTGGGGGGCCCGCAGGGCTCGTTCATGTCGTGAACGAGAACGGCTACCTCAAGATGAAGGAGCTGGCCGAGGCCAGCGGAGTCTCGGCCGGGACGATCAAGCACTACCTGCGCGAGGGCCTGCTCCCCGAGCCGGTCAAGACCTCGCGCAACATGGCCTACTACCCGCCGGAGTTCGTCGAGCGCATCCGGCTGATCAAGCAGCTCCAGGAGGAGCGCTTCATGCCGCTCAAGCTGATCAAGGCGGTGCTCGACCAGGACCCCGAGCGCGCCCGGGCGCTCGTCGAGCTGGAGGATCGCATTCTCGAGCGAGCGCGCCAGAACGACCAGCGGCGCGTCTCGGCCGCCGAGCTGCGCAAGCGCTTCGGGGTGCCGCAGGAGGTGCTCGACCGCCTGGCCGAGCTGGAGATCCTGACGCCCTCGCGCCGCGGCTACGGCCCTCGCGACGTCGAGATCGTGGAGGCCATCGGGCGCTTCCGCGCCGGCGGCTACGACGAGCGGATCGGATTCACCGTGTACGACACGATCCGGTACAAGGAGGCCCTCGAAACCCTGGTCAGGGAAGAGGTGCAAGTGCTGACCGAGCGGCTGGCCGGCGAGATGGACCCCGACCGCGCGATGGAGCTGATCGAGGCCGGCGTCGAGCCGCTCAACGACCTGATCGCGGCCCTCCACCAGAAGCTGCTGGTCGCGGAGCTGACCGAGAAGCGCGCCACCCGCGCGTGAGCGACGCCGCGGGCGACCTGGCCCAACGCCTGCGGTGGCAGGCCGACTGGTGCGGACGGCTCGGCTCGCCGCTCTACCGGGACCTGATGCTCCGCGCCGCCGGCGACGTGGAGGCGGGAGGCCCCACGCTCAGAGTGCTCGAGGGTCGTGAGGACGACCCGTACGAGTCGATGCTCCAGCTGCGGTTCATGGGCGCGGTGCATCGCCTGGCATTGGAGGGAAAGGCGAAGGAGCTCGCCGCGCGCTACCCCTCGACCGGCGGCGAGGGGGATCCCGATTCGGTCTGGGAGGCGTTTCGCGCCACGATCGAGGCTCGCGCCGACGAGCTACGCGGGCTCGTCGAGCGCCCGGTGCAGACGAACGAACCCGGGCGTGCACGCGCACTCGCCGGCGGCTTCCTGGTGTTGGCCGCGGAGACCGGCCTGCCCCTGCGCCCGCTCGAGTTGGGTGCCAGCGCGGGGCTGAACCTGCGCTGGGACGGATACCGCTACGACGACGTGAAGTGGGCGTTCGGCGACCCCGGGTCGCCGGTGCGCTTCCGCGACTTCTTCGTCGATGACGCCCGCCCGCCTCTGCCTGCCGGCGTCGAGATAGCGGAGCGCGCAGGCTGCGACGCGGCTCCCGTGGATCCCACGACCGAGGAGGGCCGCCTCACCCTGAAGTCCTATCTGTGGCCGGACCAAACCGACCGGCTGCGCTTGCTCGATGCTGCCCTCGCTGTCGCTGACAGGGTCCCGGCGCCGGTGGAGGGGGCCCGGGCGGGCGACTGGCTCGAGCGCCGGCTGGCGAGCGGGCACGCCGGAGCCTGCACCGTGGTCTTCCACTCGATCGTCATGCAGTACGTGGCCGAGGAGGAGCGCGAGCAGATCGACCGCCTGCTGGCGAGCCACGGCGCCGACGCGAGCGACGACGCCCCGCTCGCCCGCCTGGCGATGGAGCCGGGCGGAGAAGAGGCGCACCTGACGCTCACGCTCTGGCCCGGCGGAGAGGAGCGGCTGCTCGCGACCTCCGGCTATCACGGTGCCGAGGTTCGCTGGCTTGCTACCAGCGCGCGTCGTGCCACTCCATGACGCCCCAGCCGGCGGCCAGGCGCGTCCCGTTCGGCAACTCGCCCTCGAAGGTCCCGAACGGCTGGCGGTACTCGCTTCGGAAGTAGCCGCGCCGGGCGCGGTGCTCGCGCGCTGACCACTCGCTGAACCGAAGGCCGCCGGGCAGGGCAGGGTCGGCTCCGAGGCGCGTCAGGTCGGGCGCGAACTCGACCGGCCCCACCTCGGTCGGCTCGCCGTTGACCCACACCGTTCGCTCGCTCGTCTCCGGCGCGTCATGCACGCCCTCGACGAGGTTCCACGCCACCTCCTCGCCGCCTTCGCCCCGGCCGACTCCCGCCGACCAGCGCCAGCTCGTATGCCTGGCGTGGTAGCCGGCCGACTCGTCGACGAAGGCCGGCCCGTCGATCTCGAACCGCGTCCCGTCCAGCTCGACCAAGCCCCGTGCGGGCGCGACCTGCTTGCGCGTCCAGATGTACGAGGAGGCGTGGGGCGACACCACCTCGAAGCCCGGTCCCTCGTCGAGCTCGAGCTCGATCCGCACGCCGCGGACGGCGACACGCGCCCGTCCTGGGGCAAGGGTCACCCCGCCGCGGCGCGACGTGGTCCGCTCCCGCAAAAACCCGTCGGGCAGCGCCACGGCCCACCAGCGCTGCGGCAGTCCGCCGACGCGCGCATCGCCGACGCAAAGCATCAGCTCGGGCCCGTACACGCCGACGTAGCGCCATCGCTTGAGCGGCCGCCGGTCGCGTACCAGCGGCATTCGGGCGGGCGGTAGCGGAAGGCCAAGCTCGCGCACGCCTTCCCCGCGGACAGGCAGCGAGCCCACGATGGGGGAGGCTACCCGCGCCCGCCGGTACACTGGATTGACTAGTCAGTCAACCGCTGGCAGAGGGACGGAGATGCGAGCCGCGGCAGTTCAGCTCACCTCTACAGAGGACACCGATCGCAACCTGGAAGCTGCCGACCGCCTGACCCGCGCAGCCGCGGGCGAGGGCGCGGAGCTCGTGGTGCTGCCTGAGCGGGCGGACATACGCGGGCGGGACGAGGCCTACGAGGCCGGCGCGCAGCCGCTCGACGGCAGCCGCTTCGTCGAGTGGGCGCGCGGCGCAGCCCGCGAGCTCGGCATCGACCTCGTGGCGGGGTCCTTCGCCGAACGCCGCGCGGGGCACGACAAGCTCTCGAACACGTCGCTGCACGTCGGTCCCGACGGCGAGGTCAAGGCCGTCTACCGCAAGATCCACATGTTCGACGTCGTGGTGGGCGACATCGAGTACCGCGAGTCGGCGCTCCACGAGCCGGCCGACGAGGTGGTGGTCTCGGAGACCGCCGATGGCGTTCCGCTGGGCCTGACCATCTGCTACGACCTGCGCTTCCCGGAGCTGTACCGGATCCTCGCCCTGCGCGGCGCGCGGGTCGTGACCATCCCCTCGAACTTCACGAAGGTCACCGGCGCGGCGCACTGGGAGGTGCTGGTCCGGGCGCGCGCGATCGAGAACCAGGTCTTCGTGATCGCCCCCGGCCAGTTCGGCCCGCAGCTTCCGAAGGGCGAGAGCTACGGCGGGTCGATGATCGTCGACCCCTGGGGCGAGGTGCTCGCTCGCGCTCCGGACGGCGAGGGCTTCGTCACGGCCGACCTGGACATGGGGCGCCAGGACGAGGTGCGCGAGAAGCTCCCCAGCCTGGCCAATCGCATTCCCGGCGCCTACCGCTGGCCCGAGGGGGTGACCGCCTGATGGCCGCCAAGCCGAACGCGGTCGACAAGCGCCGGCTGATCCTCGACGCCGCGATCCGCGTCTTCGCCCGCCGCGGCTTCCACCACTGCCGCGTGTCCGACGTCGCCGACGAGGCGGGGGTCGCCTACGGCCTCGTCTACCACTACTTCCCGTCCAAGGAGGAGATCCTCAACACGCTCTTCCTCGAGCGCTGGCAGGTGATGCTCGACGCGATCGCCGAGATCGACGCGCGGCAGGGCGTGTCCGCGCGGGACAAGCTCTATCAGGTCGCCGCGTTCATCATCGACTCCTACCGCCACGATCCGGACCTGATGAAGGTGATCATCGTGGAGGTCACCAGGGCGGCCAACTCCTTCGGGGCGCTGCACCTGGAGAAGATCCGCGAGGCCTACGAGCGCATCGCCGGCATCATCGACGACGACTCGATCAAGTCGGACGTGCCGTCGGAGTTCGCGGCCCTGTTCTTCTACGGGGCGATCGAGCAACTGCTCACCGGCTGGATCTTCGACGTGCTTCCGCGCACGGACGAGGAGTTCGAGCGAGCCAAGGATCTCGTGGTCGACGCCCTCTACGGCGGCCTCCAGGCGGCGCGCCCCGGCAGCGCGGCTGTCTCTGGTTGAATCAGGCCGCGATGGACAACGACATCGTGAAGCGCCTGATCTGGAGCGGCCTGCTCGCGGGCATCGGGGCCCTGTCCACCATCGTCGCCAACCGGATCGCCTCGGCGATCTGGGTGCGCGTGTTCGACGAGGACCCGCCCGACTGATGGTCTCCGAGCCCAGCCAGGGAGCTCCGGGACCGGCCCCCAGCGAGGACGACGACTTCGGGCCGGCCCGCGGAGAGTCGCCGCTGTCGGTGGCCGCCGCGAACGACCTGTACGAGGACCACCCCGAGCTGTTCGTAGGAGCCGCCTTCGTGGGCGGGTTTGCCATAGCCCAGATCTTGAAAAGACTGGGGCCATGACCGACGGCAGCCAGCCTCAGGACGCAGCCGACAAGAGCCTCGGAGACGTCGTGGCCGACGTCTCCGAGAAGGCCTCGCTGCTCGTACGGGAGGAGATCGAGCTCGCCAAGGCCGAGGTCCGCGACAAGGTCTCGAAGCTGGCCAAGGGCGCCGGGGTTGCCGCCGCGGCCGGGGTCTTCCTGGTATTCGCCGTGACCATGTTCTTCCACGGGCTCTCGTGGTTCGTCACGGACCTGTTGAACGAGCCCCCGTGGGTGGGCTTCGCGATCGTCTTCGGGATCCTCGTGCTGCTCGCGATCATCGCCGGGCTGGTGGCGCTGCGCCTGTTCAAGCGAGGCGCTCCTCCCACGCCGCAGCTCGCCATCGAGGAGGCGAAGCGCACGCGCGCGGAGCTGGAGGCCCAGAAGATCGAGCGCGACCAGGTGGGACGTACTCTGGAGAGAGGCGAGGAGATCAAGGCCGAATGAGCACCATGCAACGCAGCCCCGAGCAAATCCGCAGCTCGATCGCCGAGACCCGCCGCGAGCTGGCCTTCTCGGTCAACGACCTGCGCTCGAAGGTCACAGAGCTCACGAACTGGCGGCGCCAGCTCGCCGAGAACCGCGAGAAAGCGCTGATCGGCGCCGCGGTCGCCGGCTTCCTGATCGGCGGCGGCGTCGCGGCCACGGTCTCGCTCATCCGCCGCCGCTAGCTTCCTCGTCTCTGTCCTCGAGGCTGCCGTAGCGCCGCCGGTGGATCACGCCGGCCACGCCGCCGGCCGGTATCGGCAGCCAGAACGACACGAGCCGGTAGGCGAGCGTCGCGACTACGGCCCTGCCCCCCGATACGCCGGCCAGCGCGAGCGTTCCCGTCAGGCCAGCCTCCACGAACCCGAGACCGCCGGGGGTCAGGGGCAGGGTGCCGAGGATCTGCGCCGCGCAGAACGCCAGGAGCACGAGCGACGGCCTGGGGTCGGCTCCGACCGCGGTCAACGCGGCCAGCAGGGTGAGGTAGTCGAGCACCCAGCGCCCGCTCGCCAGGAGCAGCGCCTGCCACCAGTGCCGCCCGAGCGTTCGCCGGACCTGGTCGCGCTCGCGGAGGAGCCGCTGGGGCAGGTCCCGCAGCGGCTCGCGCCTGCGCAGCACGCGGTTGCGGACCGTCTGCGCCGCGTGGCCGGCCACACGCAGCGGCCTGTCGGTCGCAAACGCCACGGCGCCGCCCGCGGCAATGAACACGAACAGCACGGCTCCCGCGATGGTCGCGTTCTCGAGACCACGGTCCACTGGCGCGCCGCCGACGATGGCCGGCAGGGCGAGCAGCGGCAGCGCCAGCAAGATCCCGAAAACGAGCACGGAGGAGGCGGTCATCGCAGAGGCGGCGCGGGTCGCCGGCACCCCGGCGTTCACGAGCATCGAGTACTGCAGGGCCCCCGCCGCCGCCACGCCGCCCGGCACGATCCGGCCGAACGCGTTCGAGGCGAGCTGGGAGGTGACCACCGGCCCCCACTCATCGGTGCGCAGCGCCAGCCGCTGCACCGCCCACATGCATCCGTAGCTCCCGATCTGGAGCAGCAGCATCGAGGCGAACCACAGCGGGCTGAAGTCGGCCAGCTGCGGGAACGACCCGAACACGTTCCACAGCGTGGGGGCGAGCAGGTAGAGCGAGACGGCCGTGATCCCCAGCAGCAGGCCGCGCCGGACCGTGGGGCTCATGGCGAGCCTAGGCCGGGGCGGGCTCGTCGGCCGGCGGGCCGGGCGGCGGCTTGTCGCGAATCGACAGCGTGCGCCAGTCCCAGTACTCGCGCAGCAGGATCTGGATCGAGGCCGCGATCGGGATGGCAACGATCGCGCCGAGCACGCCCAGCAGGGTGCTGCCGAACAGCACCGCGACGATCGTGATGAACGGGTGCACGTTCACGGTGCGCTTCTGGATCTGGGGCTGGATCAGGCTGTTCTCGATCTGCTGGTAGAGGATCGCCCACCCGGCCCACAGGATCGTGGCGGTGGGAAAATCCGTGAACAGCGTGACCACGCCCACGATGACCGCCGCGATGGTGGCGCCCACGAGCGGGATCAGCGAGAACAGTCCCACCATCACGGCCAGCGGCGCACGGAACGGCACGCCCAGGGCAAGCATCACGAAGTACGAGAGGATGCCCGCGATCGCCGCGACGGTTAGCGCCCCCGCGACGTAGCCGCTGACGGCCGAGCCCATGTGGTCGAGCGAGCGGCGCATGCGGTCCCGCCGCTCTGCCGGCTGGTTGGCGAGCAATGCGTTCCGCCAGCGCCGGCCGTTGCTGAGCATGAACGCCGTGAGGATGAGGATCGTGAGCAGGGCGAACACCGAGTTGACGATCCCGAAGCCCACGTCGCCCAGCGTCTCCGCGGCTCCGCCCAGGCGCTCGGGGAGCTTGTCGGCCTCCTGCTGGAGCTTCTCGGTGATCTGGTAGTCCTCGTTCAGGTTGCGCAGCCGCTCGTTGTCCTGGACGAACTCCTCCACGTCGCGCGCGTACTCGGGCAGGTTCTCGGCGAACTCGTTCGCCTGGGTCACCAGCGGAGGCACGATCAGCGCGATCAACCCGATGGGCACGAGCAGTAGCCCCAGGTAGACGATCGTGATGGCGAAGCCGCGCCGCATGCGAGCGGCGAGGTAGTTCACCGGGGGCGAAAGCGCGACCGCGAGGAAGGCCGCGATCAACAGCCATCCGATCGGCTTGCGAAGCAGGAAGATCAGGTACAGGGCGACCGCCACGCACACGACGATCAGAATCACGCGGACGATCGACCGTGCGGGCGGATCCTTCACGCGCGCGATTGTCACCGGCGCGGCGGACGCTCATCCCCGCGGAACTGCCTGCTATTCGGCGAAGCGCTGGGGGATCGAGCCCACTCCGAGCAGGCCGGGGCCGGTGTGGGCGCTCAGGACCGGGCCGATCTCGCTCACGATCGCCGGAGGGCAGCCGAAGACCTCGCGGCAGCGCTCCTCCAGCCGCGCACACTGCTCGGCCGCGTTGATGTGCTGCACGGCCCAGAAGTCTGCGCCCGACTCGTGGCGCTGGCGGGCGTAGTCGACCATCCGCTCGAACATGCGGGCGCTGGTACGCACGCGCTCGACGGGCGTCATCTCGTTCTCGACGGTCAGGATCGGCTTGACCTTGAGCGTCGAGCCGATCCAGGCGCTGGCGGCGCCGATCCGGCCTCCGCGCTTGAGGAACTCGAGCGTGTCGATGGCGAACCACATCTTCAGCTCGCCGCGCGCCTCGCTGACGCGCGCCTCGAGCTCGTCGAGGGTGGCGCCGTCGGCGGTGGCCACCGCCGCGGTGAGCACCATCATGCCGAGCCCGCCCGCGGCCGTGGTCGAGTCGACCACCCGCACGCGCTCGCCTCCCTTGCCGTCGCGCTCGAGCGCTTCGGCCGCCTGCCGCGCGGCCTCGGGCGTCCCCGACAGCCCGCCAGAGATGTGGATCGAGATCACTTCCTGGCCGTCGTCGAGCAGCGGCTCGTACACCGACGTGAAGTCCCCGACCGACGGCTGCGACGTCGTGGGAAGCGATTCCGCCGTGCGCAGCTCCTCGAAAAAGGCGGGGTAGTCCGTGATCTCCGTCTCGCGGACGGTTCGATCTCCACCGAACACGACGTACAGCGGCACGACATGGATCCCGTGACGCTCGATCAGCTCCGGCGGCAGGTAAGCCGTGCTGTCCGTGACGACGGCGACCCGAGCCATGCGGGGCCAGGCTATTACACTCGCACCCGAGTGGAGGCGAGGGCGTGACCGAGGGGGATCGCGAGCGCGTGGAGAGCCGGCTCCAGGCGCGGCTCGACGAGATTGCGCGCACGCGGGCGGCCGTCCGTCGCTCGAGTGAGGGCATGCGCGACTCCGAGCTCGCCCACGTCGACAACCACCCCGGCGACACGGCGTCCGAGCTCCACGACGAGGAGCTCGACGAGACCACGGCGATCATGCTCGAGGAGGAGGAACGCCGGATCGAAGAGGCCCGTCGCGCCCTCGCCGACGGCAGCTACGGCACCTGCAAGTCGTGTGGGCGGGAGATCCCGCTCGAGCGGCTCGAGGCGGTTCCGGAGGCCGTGCTCTGCGTGGACTGCCAGCGCCACTTCGAGGGCCTCCACCGCCAGCGCACCCGGGTATAAGGACGGTTACATGGGCGGCACGCTGGTAACCGGAGCCACCGGGTTCATCGGCTCGCACCTGGCCCACCGCCTCGTGCAGCGCGGCGACGACGTTCGGCTGGCGGTCATGCCGGGCGCGAGCGACGAGCCGATCCGCGACCTGGACGCCCCGAAGGTGGAATGCGACGTGCTCGACCGGCGCGCGGTGAAGCGCGCCGTCAAGGGCATGGACCGGGTCTTCCACTGCGCGGGAGTGACCTCGGTGCGACCGCGCGACGCAGTGCGGGTGTTCGAGGTCAACGTCGACGGCACCAAGACGGTGCTGGAGGAGTGCCTGAAAGCCGACGTCGATCGGGTCGTCCTGAACTCGAGTGCCTGGGCGCTCGGGCCCGCCAAGCCGGGCGGCACGGCCGACGAGAACCAGCTCTTCACCGCGGCCCGGCTCGGCATTCCATACGTCAGCTCGGTGCACGAGGCCGAGGTCGAGGCGATGCGGCTGGCCGCGCAGGGACTGCCGCTCGTGTGCGTGAACCCGTGCGTGACCTTCGGCGCCGGCGACTACAACGTCAGCTCGACCCGCATCGTGCGCAACTTCCTGCTCGGGCGGGTCCCGATGTACGT
>DATACN010000257.1:0-4105 GCA_036258995.1 Thermoleophilaceae bacterium
GTTCTTAGCCATCGGCGCTCCTCTGGTTGCGGAGGGACTAGTTGTCGACCCGCGGATCGACCTCGCGGGCGCGCTCGCGGTGATGCTCGGCGCGCACGCGCTCCTTCTCGGCCCGGGCCGCCGACTCCTCAGCGGCCGTGAGGTGGCGCTCGGCCTGCTTCTTCTGGCCCCTGCGCTTGCCACCGAAGGCGAGAAGGGCGATGACGACGAGGGCGACCACGACGATGATGATGATCAGGGCGGTGCTCATTGGTATCCGCTACCCGAGGCGATGGCAAGAAAACTGCGCGGGCGCTTCAATAAGTAAAGTAATGGCTCAATGAGGACCTTCTGGCGCCTGCTCGGCTTCCTGCGCCCCTACCGCCGGGGCGTCCTCGTCTCGTTCGCGCTAGCCGCGGCCGCGATGGGAATGGGCGTGCTCGTGCCCTACCTCGTGGGGCGCACGGTCGACGAGATCCGCCAGGGCGGCGCCGAGCTGTGGCCGCTGGCGCTGGCCGTGGCCGGCGCCGGGGTGCTGCGCCTGCTGTTCAGCGTCGTGCGGCGGCTCGTGGCGGGGCGCGTCTCGCTCGGCGTCGAGTTCGACCTCCGTAATCGGATGTACGCGCACCTCCAGTCGCTCGAGCTGGCGTTCTTCGACGGGCAGCAGACCGGCCAGCTCATGTCGCGATCAACGGTCGACCTCCAGTCGGTGCGCTTCTTCATCGGCTACGGGCTGATCTTCATCCTCCAGTCGGCGCTCACCATCCTGATCGCCGCGGGGGTCATGGTGGCCGTGAATCCCCTGCTCGCGGCGGTCGCGCTGGCCCCGATGCCGTTCGTGATCTGGGTGGCCTTTCGTTACGGGCGACGTAACCGGCCGGCGTCCCAGGAGGTGCAGCAGCGGATCGCTGAGCTGACCGCGGAGGCCGAGGAGAACGTGTCGGGCGTGCGGGTGGTGAAGGCGTTCGCCCAGGAGCAGCGCCAGCTGCGGCGCTTCGACCGCGCGGTGAAGCGCGTGTTCGACCAGTCGATGATCTCCACTCGGCTGCGCGCGTTCTACAGCCCGCTGATCGGGTTCCTCCCGCAGCTCGGCCTGGCGGCGCTGCTCGTGGTGGGCGGGCGGCAGGCCATCAACGGCACGATCACAGTCGGCGAGTTCGTTGCGTTCTACGGCTACGTGCTGCTGCTCACCGGTCCGATGCGGATGCTCGGCATCGCGCTCGGGATGGCGCAGCGGGCGGTGGCCTCGGGCGCGCGCGTGTTCGAGGTGCTCGACCGGCAGCCGCGGCTGACGGCCCCGGCGGATGCCCCGCAGCTGCCGCCCGGAGGCGGCCGCGTCGAGCTCCGGGGCGTCACCTTCGCCTACGACGGCGGTTCGCCCGTGTTGCACGACGTGGACCTCGACGTGGACGCGGGACGCACCGTGGCATTGGTGGGCGGGACCGCTTCGGGCAAGACCACTCTGGTCTCGCTGATCCCGCGCCTGTACGACGTGAGCGAGGGAGCGGTGCTGGTGGACGGCGTCGACGTGCGGAGGGTGCACCTCGACTCGCTGCGCCGCCAGGTGGCGGTCGTCTCCGACGACGCGTTCCTGTTCTCGGCCACCCTGAGGGACAACATCGCCTACGCGCGGCCCGAGGCCTCCGACGAGGAGGTGGCCGACGCCGCCAGGCGGGCCGGCCTGGGCGAGCTCGTCGATGAGCTGCCGGAGGGCTACGACACGCTGGTCGGCGAGCGCGGCCTGACGCTGTCCGGCGGCCAGCGCCAGCGGGTGGCGATCGCACGGGCGCTGCTGGCGCAGCCGCGCATCCTGATCCTCGACGACGCCACCTCGAGCGTCGACGCCACCACCGAGAGCCGCATCAAGGGCGCGCTCGGCGAGGTGATGGAGGGGCGGACAACCTTCGTGATCGCGCACCGGCTGTCGACGATCGCGCTTGCCGACGAGATCGTCGTGCTCGAGGAGGGCCGCGTCGCGGCCCGCGGCTCCCACGATGAGCTGCTCGAGCGCTCGGAGCTCTACCGCGAGATCGCCGAGAAGGGACTGCCCGACCAGGTCTTCCTCACCCGCAAGCCCGAGGAGCGCGAGGTGGCGGGGCTGTGAGCGAGCGCGTCCTTCGTTACTGGGGCATCCTGCGCGGCGAGGAGCGGCGGCTTCGCAAGCTGCGGCAGCTGCTCGCGTTGCTGCGGCCCTACCGCGGCCGGCTGATCCTGATGCTGATCTCGCTGCTCGTCGCCACCGGTGCGGCGCTCGTGCCGCCGTACCTGGCGGGGCTTGCGATCGACGAGGGCATCCGCGCCGAAGACGCGAGCGCGCTCACGATGATCCTGATCGCCTTCGTGGCGGTCTCGCTCTTGAACTGGGGCGCCAGCTACGCCCAGACCTTCCTGATCAACTGGGTCGGACAGCGGGCCCTTCAGGACCTGCGCCTGAAGCTCTTCCGCCACCTGCAGCGGCTGTCGATCGGCTTCTACTCCCGCAACAAGGCCGGCGTGATCATCTCGCGGATCACAAACGACGTGCAGGCGCTCGACCAGCTCGTCACCGATGGAATCGCGACGCTGTTCGGGTCCTCGCTGACGCTCATCGGGACTGCGGCGATCCTGCTGGCGCTCGACGCTCAGCTGGCGCTCGTGACGTTCGCGGTGTTCCCGGTTCTGCTGGTCGGCAGCGTGGCGTTCCGGATCGCCTCGGCGGGTGCGTACCGCCTGACCCGCGAGAAGATCGCGCAGGTCACGGCCTATCTCCAGGAGACGCTGTCGGGCGTGCGCGTGGTGCGGGCGTTCGGCCAGGAGCCGCGCCACATGCGTCGCTTCTCCGAGCTGAACGAGGAGAACCGGGCGGCGAACATGAAGACCGTCTACCTCAACGCGGCGTACTTCCCGTCGGTCGAGCTGCTGTCGGCCGTGGCGACCGCGGTGATCCTCGTCTACGGCGGCAACCAGGTGGTCGACGGCGCGGTAACGATCGGCGTCCTGGCTTCGTTCGTCTTCTACCTGCAGAGCTTCTTCGACCCGATCCAGGCGCTGTCCCAGCTCTACACGACCTACCAGGCAGGGATGGCAGCGCTCGACAAGATCTTCGACCTGCTCGACGAGGAGCCCGAGATTGCCGACAGCCCGGGAGCGGTTGAGCTGCCGAGAGTGCGAGGCGAGATCCGCTTCGAGGACGTGACCTTCACCTACAACGGGGGCGCGCCCGCCCTGTGCAACGTCACGCTCGAGGTCCCGCCGGGCCAGACCGTGGCGCTGGTCGGGGCCACCGGCGCCGGCAAGTCGACCTTCGCGAAGCTGGTGGCGCGGTTCTACGACCCGGTCTCCGGGCGGGTGCTGGTCGACGGCCACGACCTGCGCGACGTCACCGAGCGCTCACTGCGCTCCCAGCTGGGCGTGGTGCCGCAGGAGGGGTTCCTCTTCTCCGGCACCGTGCGCGAGAACATCGCCTTCGGCCGCCCGGACGCGACCGGCGAGGACGTCGAGGCGGCCGCCCGGGCCGTGGGCGCCCACGACTTCATCCAGCGGCTGCCCGACGGCTACGACACCGAGGTCGGCGAGCGCGGCGGCCACCTGTCCGCCGGCCAGCGGCAGCTCGTGGCCTTCGCCCGCGCGGCGGCGGCCGATCCGCGCATCCTGATCCTCGACGAGGCGACCTCGAACGTGGACGTCCACACCGAGTCGCAGATCGAGCACGGCCTCCGACGGCTGCTGGCCGGCCGCACCTCGATCGTGATCGCCCACCGGCTGTCGACGATCCGCGGCGCGGGCCGGATCGTGGTGCTCGACCACGGCCGGATCGTCGAGCAGGGCAGCCACGAGGAGCTGCTCGAGGCCGATGGAGCCTACGCCCGCCTGTACCGCGACTGGGCCGAGCAGGCCGCGGCCTAGAGCGGCTGCGCCCGACCCTGGCGCCGGCTAGTACCCGTAGCTTCCGCCGCCTCCGCCAGAGTCGTCCCCGGCCTCCTTCTCACCGCCGGAGTCGTCCTTGCCGGCCGACGCGCCGGCCACACGGATCTCACCCTCCATGCCCATCTGGAGGTGATTGCCGACCGGGCAGTACATGGTCACGCTGCCGCCCTCCGAGAGGTCGGCCTCGACCGTCGCCGACTGGCCCGCCTCGATGACGTCG
>DATACN010000258.1:0-3318 GCA_036258995.1 Thermoleophilaceae bacterium
CCACCGTCTCGGCCCGCTCCACCAAGGCACCGAGCCGGGCAAGTGTGGCGCGATAAGCGTCCAGCGACCCACCATCACCCAGCCCGGGAATCTCTACGTCCGACAGGTAATCGCCGCACACCAGCACGCCGCACCAGGCCGCGAACAAGGCGATCCCGGCGGAGGGGCATACCTCGGACGGGATCGCGTTGCTCGCGGCCTGGTGCGGCATGCTCGTGTGCGGCGACTACATGTCCGACGTCGAGATTCCCGGGCTGGGTGATGGTGGGTCGCTGGATGCCTATCGCGCCACACTTGCCCGGCTCGGTGCCCTGGTGGAACGGGTCGAGACGGTGGTGCCTGGGCACGGATCGCCGCTTCCGCGGGACGCCGCGCTACGGATCCTCGACGAGGACGTCGATTACCTGGACGCACTGGAGCGGGGTGAGGAGAGGCCGGCGCTGCCGTCCGGGCGCGACTCGCGCCGCCAGCGCGAGCTGCACGCCGAGAACCTGGCTGCGCTGGGCTGAAGAGCTCGCGGCCTCCGCCTAGTCGGGCACCGGCTCCGACACCCGCGCGATCAGCAGCGCAGACAGTGCCATGCCGGCGAACAGGACGAAGCCCAGCGCGCCGAAGCCGGACAGCGCGAGCACGGCGCCGCCCATCGCAGCCCCGATCGTGTACCCGAGCTGGGCGCTGGCGGTCCGGGCGCCCATCATGCTGCCGGGCTGGCGCGGGAGCTGGAGCAGGCCCAGGTCGCTCGACGTGGTGCTGCGCAACGAGGCGAACATCGCCATCACGCAGAACAGCGCGAACGTGAAGCCGACCGACGGCGTGAGGTTCAGCAGCGGGACGAGCAGCGCACCCATCAGCAGCGCCGACGTGGCGACGGTGCGCCGCCGCCCGAAGCGGCGCGCCAGCCGCGCCGCGCTCAGCGAACCAATGAGGAACACGATCGACCCGCCGGCCAGCAGCAGCCCGACGGCCGACTCCCCGACCCCGTAGCTCTGTATGTAGAACGCACCCGCATAGGTGAGCTCGGCCGTCCAGGCCGAATAGGCGACGAGCTCCGCCAGCGCCCAGCGCCGGGCCGATCGATCGCGCGCGACGGCCCCGGTCCCGGGCGAACGTCCGGAATTCCCACCTATAGGTGGAAGAAATGGACGTTCGCGCAATACGGCTCCCCTACCCAGCGCCGTAAACGCGGCGGCCAGCGCCACCGCCGAAATGACACCTGGCACCAGATAGGCCAGCCGCCAAGAACCCTGATCGGCCAGAACACCCGTCAGCGGGTTCCCCACGATCCAGGCGATCGACTGCCCGCCCACCACGTAGCCCATCGCCCAGGCGGCGTCGCGGTCCGGGAAGTACGCGGCCACCCCGGCGAACCCGGCCGTCAGCAGGCAGGCGATGCCGCCGCCGGTCACGACGTGCGCTGCGTAGAAGGCCGGAAGCGAGGGGGCCGCGGCAGTCAGGCCCGCGCCGGCGATCGCAAGGGAGGCGCCGGCTACCAGCAGCGGCTTCACGCCGATGCGGTCGATGAGGGCGCCGACTGCCAGCGACACCGTCACGGCGACCCCAGCCATCACCGAGCGCGCCACGCCGACCGCGCTGACCGAGGCGCCGAAGTCGCGCCCGATCTCCACCACCAGCGGGGCCAGCACGACGATCGAGGACTGCGTCGCGATCGTGGCGAGCACGAGGGGAAGCAGAAGGCGCGGGCGGGAGGCCGATTCAGCCACTCGTCCTCACCCAGCCGGCAGTCCGAAGGCTGTGCCCGGGGGTGCGGGAGCCGAGCATGAACCGCGGCTCGGGCGCGGCCCGACCCGTCATGACCGCCACCGCGCGCTCCGCGAACGCGGGGCCGTGCTTGAAGCCGTGGCCCGAGCCTCCGCCGGCAATCCAGACCCGCTCGTGCTCGGGATGGCGGTCGAGGATGAAGCTCAGGTCCTCGGTCGTGCTGTAGTGGCAGACCTTCGAGCGCTCGACCTCGCCCGCGAGCACGGGAAAGCGCCGCTTCAGATAGGCCGCGGCCACACGCGTGCTCTTCTTCGTCGCGCTCTCCGGGCGGCGGTCGGGATTCACCTTCGGCCCGTCCACGTCGAGCGCGACCTTCATCCCATGGCCGTCGAGCGCGCCGTTCCCATAGGCCCCGGAGTCGTAGTCGACGAAGCCCGGCAGCGGCGGCGTGCGCCACTCGAGCGGCACCTGGAAGAAGAGGACGTCCTGCCGTGTCACCCGCAGCTCCACGAGGCCGGGGAAGAGCTTCGCCAGCCAGGCCCCGCAGGACCAGACCACGAGGTCGGCCTCGAGCCGGCGGTCCTCGACCAGCACCGTCTCGCCGTCGGGGCGTCCCTCGCCGTGAATCAGGCGGGCGCCTCGCCGGACCGCCCGCTCCACGAGCGCGCGGGTCGCCGCCGCCGCGCGCAGCACGCCCGCGTCGGGCTCCACGAGCAAGAAGGCGAGGTCGTCGTAGCGCAGGCTGGGGAAGGCGTGTGCGCCCTCGCTCGGCCGGACGCGCTCCACGGGGATGCCCTGCTTGCGGAGCACCCGCTCGCTCTCGGCTTCCCAGCCGTCCGGCCGCTGCGCGAACCAGTGGACACCCGATCGCACGAGCAGCTCGCGGTCGAGCTCCTCGGCGAGCTCCAGCCACAGCTCGCGCGCCCGCCAGGCCGAGCGCGTGTACTGCTCGTCGGGCCCGTGCGAGAAGCGGATCAGCCGGCTCTCGGCGCCTGACTCGGCGCCCGGGTGCCCGGGCTCTTCCCGCTCGACGAGCGTGACCCCGAAGCCCTCCCCCGCCAGCCGGTCGGCGAGCGCGGCGCCGAAGACGCCCGCGCCGACGACGATGGCGGAGGCGCCTCCTACTTGATCACCGCGATGGTGTCGCCGGTCGCGATCGAGCCACCCTCGGAGACGCCGAGCTCCTCCACCTTGCCCGCCGTCGGCGCGGTGATCTCGTTCTCCATCTTCATGGCCTCGATCACGCAGATCAGCGCGCCCTCGTCGACCTCTGCGCCCTGCTCAACGGCCACCTTCAGCACGGTGCCCTGGAGCGGCGAGATCAAGGCCCCCGCGGCCGCGCCTCCGCCCGCTGCCGCGCCGCGCTCGCGCCGCTTGGGCGGCTTGCGAGCCGCCGGGGCCGCGCCGTTCGGCCCCAGCCCGGCGCCGATCACCTTCACGTCGAACCGCCGCCCCGAGACCTCCACCGCGTACTCGCGCTCGACCTTCTCTTCCTCCTCGTCCTCCTCAGCGGCCGGCTCGGGCTTCGGGAAAGCCAGCTGCTTGAGCCAGTCCTTGTCCTCGACCAGGTCGCGGCAGGTCTCGCCGTTTCTCCATTGG
>DATACN010000259.1:0-3037 GCA_036258995.1 Thermoleophilaceae bacterium
GCATCCACGGTCGGGACCATCCGGCCGCGTGCGATTCGGAATCGATCATCTAGGGTTCGGCCGGTGCCAGAGCCCGACGCCGCCGCCGCCGTCGCCCGCCTCGACGAGCTGACCCGCCGCCTGCGCCGCGAGTGCCCCTGGGACCGCGAGCAGGACGAGCGCTCGATCGTCCCGCACACGGTCGAGGAGGCGTACGAGCTCGTCGCCGGCGTTGGCCGCGTCCGCGAGCTCGTACGCCTCCTCCACGGTGTGCGGCACGATCGAGCGTTCGTCCTGCTCGCGGTCCCAGGGGCACTCGCGGCGCAGTCGCCGGGTGATCTCGTCCAGCCGCGCGAGCGCGTCGGCGAGCTCGCCCGAAGGCGGCACTACGGGCTCTGCGGGGGTGCCTGCTGCGGCGGCGGCTGGCCGCCCTGCGGCGGAGGCACGGGCTGCGGCGCGCCCGCGCCACCCTGCGGAGCGGGCTGGCCGCCCGGCGCCGGCTGGCCCTGGGGCGCCCCACCCGAGGCGGGACCGGTCTCGGTGCCCTCGCGCGGGGCGTTGTCGCATTCGGCGACCTCGAAGTCCTCGGCGCACACGGTCTGCTGCTTGTAGCGCTCGCGGAACTCCTTGATCCAGTCGTCGAGCGCCTTCTGCTGGCGCTGCGAGCGAAGCAGGTTCTTGATCGTCTCCTCGGACTGCTCGAGCGACTGCTGGCTGGCCGGCTTGACCCTGGTCACCTCGAACACGTACCAGCCGAACTGGGTCTTGACCGGGCCCTGGAGGTCCCCCCGCCTGGCCTTGAAGATCGCGTCGTTGAACGCCTTCTCCTGCTGGCCCTCGGCCACGTCCGGCAGCTTGCCGCCCTGGGACTTGGAGCCCTCGTCGATCGAGTACCGCCTCGCCACCTGGCGGAAGCTCTGCCCGTCGTCGAGCGCGCCCTTGGCCTGGTTGGCCCGAGCCTTGGTCTTGGTCAGCACCACGTTCAGGTCGCGGCGCTCAGGCTGAGCGAAGCGCTGCTTGTTCTTGTCGTAGTAGTCCTTGACGTCCTGGTCGGTGACCCTGGCTTCGCTCTCGGTGATCTTCTGGGTCAGCTTCTGCTGGAGCGTTTCGAGCCTGAAGCGGAAGAGGATGTCCTCCTCGGACATGCCGGAGGTCCTTAGGAACTCCTGGTAGCGCTTCTCGCCGTCCTTGCCCGGGAAGGCGCGCTTCTTCTCCTCCTCGAGGCGGTTGCGCACCTCCTGGTCGGACACGTTGATGTCCTGCTCCTCGGCCTCCTGCTGGACCCATTCCGCCTGGATCAGGAACTGCATGACGTCGCCCTTGAGCTGGTCGTACTCGTCGCGGCACTGCTTCTTCAGCTGGGCCTTCGTCGGCTTCGGGCCGCCCTGCGGCTGCGGCTGCTGCTGCTTGGCCGCGACGCACTTCTCGAACTCCGGCGGGTCCGGGGCCGCGGCCTGGCCTCCCGCCGCGGCGCCCTGGGAGGCGCTGCCGAGCCACTTGTCGAACTCGGCCTTGGTGATGGTCGCGTCGCCCACCTTGGCGACGGATCCCGAGGGAACGCTGTTCCCACAGCCGGCCACCGCTGCCGCCCCCAGCACCGCGGCGGCGCAGGCGAGCTTTGTGTGGGCGTGTGGCATTCGAACGATGTCTAGCTTGTGTTCGTAAAGCGGGCGTAAGCCGCGGCGGAGCGGCCCCTGAGCCGCGGACGGCGGCGAAGGGTAGCGATCTCGTTCAGGGGCGAGGCTCCGTGGCGGTCTCGAGGATCGCCTCGGCCGCGGCCACAACGGCGGAGAAGCGCTCCTCGGGCTCGTCGGGCATCCGTACGCGGACGGTCGAGCGGCCGGACTCGTAGACCGCCTCGGGCAGCCGCGCGCGAAGCGCCTTGGCCCCCTGCGAGTCGAGCTCGATCGGCGCCACCGCCAGGCGGTCGCCCGCAAACCCGACCGAGCGCGCGCCGGCGCGGCCGAGCTTGATCCGCGCATCCTGCAGCTTGATCAGGTTGTCGAGCGGACGCGGCAGCGGCCCGAAGCGGTCCTCGAGCTCCTCCCGCAGCAGGATCAGGTCGGCGACCTCGCGGGCGCCCGACACCCGCCGGTGCACCTCGATCTTCGCGGCTTCGTAGGGGACGTAGTCGCCGGGCACGTATGCGTCCACGGGCAGGTCGAGGCGCACCGGCTCAGGCGCCTCGTCGGCGGCGGTCCCGTGCAGCGCCGCCACGGCCTCGTCGAGCATCGACACGTACAGCTCGAACCCCACGGCGGCTACGTGCCCCGACTGCTCGTCGCCGAGCAGGTTGCCGGCGCCGCGGATCTCGAGGTCGCGCATGGCGATCTTGAAGCCAGAGCCCAGCTCGGTGTAGTCGGACAGGGTCGCCAGCCGCGCAGCCGCCTCCTCGCTGAGCGCCGCCGCCGACGGGTAGAGGAGGTAGGCGTAGGCCCGCTCCCGCGAACGCCCGACCCGGCCGCGGATCTGGTAGAGCTGGGCCAGGCCGAGCTCGTCGGCGCGCTCCACGACCAGCGTGTTCGTGCTCGGGATGTCCAGGCCCGACTCTACGATCGTCGTGCAGACGAGTACGTCGGCCTCGTCGCGCAGGAAGCCGAGCATCGTCTTCTCGAGCTCGCCCTCGCGCATCTGGCCATGGGCGACGGCGACCCGGGCGCGAGGAACGAGCGCGCGCACCCGCTCGGCGGTCTCGTCGATCGTCTCGACCCGGTTGTGCAGGAAGAAGACCTGCCCCTGGCGCTCGAGCTCGCGCTCGATCGCCCGCTTCACGAGCTCCTCGTCGTACTCGCCCACGTAGGTGCGCACCGGGCGGCGCCCCTCCGGCGGCGTCTCGATCACCGAGATGTCGCGCAGGCCGGCCAGCGACATCTGCAGCGTGCGCGGGATCGGCGTGGCCGACAGCGACAGCACGTCCACCTTGAGCTTGAGCTGGCGCAGCAGCTCCTTCTGCTTCACGCCGAAGCGCTGTTCCTCGTCGACGATCAGCAGGCCCAGGTCCTTCGGCCGCACGTCGCGCGAGAGCAGCCGGTGGGTGCCGATCAGGATGTCGACAGTC
>DATACN010000260.1:0-4367 GCA_036258995.1 Thermoleophilaceae bacterium
AACGTCGCGATCCCGATCAACGCGGCGGTGGCCGCGAACGTCCTGTCGGACGACGCGATCGCCTACGCGCAGGCCACGCAGGACGCGGCAATCGACCAGGCCAACTAGCCGCGATAGCCGCGATAGGCAAGGGAAAAGGAGGAGCAATGGCCGAGGAGATCCAGAGGACCACCGGCGAGATGACCAAGGCGGAGCTCGAGGCAGAGGTAGGCCGGGAGCTCACGGACCGCGAAGCGATGTCGCTCATCAACGCGAACCTCGCCGCGCCGGTCAACGCCGCGGTGGCGGCGAACGTCCTGTCGGACAACTCGATCGCATACGCGAACGCCGAGCAGACGGTCGGCGACATCGACCAGAGCAACTGACGCCGGCGACGCAGGAACAGCAGCATTCGACGAAAGGGCGGCCCAATGGCCGCCCTTCGTCGGCTGAGGCCGCCGACCGGCCGAAGCTCGCCGACGGGCTCGAGCTGATCGGCGAGTTCGAGGACTCCGGGTTCAAGGAGCCGCAGTACATCGCCCGCCGGGCCGACGGGCAGGTCGTGCAGCTCACGCACCTGCTCTACCTGATCGCCGCGCAGGCGAACGGCCGCAGGGACCTCGGCGAGGTCGCCGAGCGTGTGGCGTCGGAGTCCGGCCGCGGAGTCAGCGCCGCCAACGTCCAGTTCCTGATCGACAAGCGGCTGCGACCGCTCGGCGTGCTGGCGGCGGCCGACGGCTCGAGCCCGCAGCTCAAGCGGTCAGACCCGCTGCTGGCGCTGAAGTTCCGCGCCGCGCTCGTTCCCGAGGGCGCCGTCCGGGCGATCACGACGCTCTTCCGGCCGCTGTTCTGGCCGCCGGTGGTCGTCGCGGTGCTGGCCGCAATGCTCGCCCTGGACGTCTGGCTCTTCCTCATCCACGGCGTCGCCCAGTCGGCGCGCGACCTGACCTACAACCCGGTGCTGCTGGTGATGGTGTTCGGGCTGGTGGCCGTCTCGGCCGCCTTCCACGAGTGCGGCCACGCCACGGCCTGCCGCTACGGCGGCGCCAAGCCGGGCGTCATGGGCGCGGGCATCTACATCGTCTGGCCGGCCTTCTACACCGACGTGACCGACGCCTACCGGCTCGACAAGGCCGGCCGCCTGCGAACCGACCTCGGCGGGGTCTACTTCAACGTGATCTTCGCGCTTGCGACGGCCGCGGCCTACTTCGCGACCGGCTTCGAGCCACTGCTCGTGCTCATCGTGATCCAGCACGTGCAGGTCGTCTACCAGTTCCTGCCGTTCCTGCGGCTCGACGGCTACTACATCATCAGCGACCTCACCGGGGTGCCGGACATGTTCGCCCGCATCCGGCCGGTCCTGCGCAGCTTGATTCCCGGGCGCGAGCCCGACCCGCGCGTGGAGGAGCTCAAGCCGTGGGTGCGGGTCGCGACGAGCGTCTACGTCCTGACCCTGATCCCCGCGCTGATCCTGATCTTCGGAATGCTGATCGTCAGCGCGCCGCGTCTGCTCGCGACCGCGTGGGATTCCTTCTTCGTGCAGCTCGACAAGGCCTCGGGCGCGTTCGGGGACGGCCGCGTCCTTCCGGGCCTCGGAGCCTGCATCCAGATGGCCGCGCTGGTCCTGCCTGCGGTGGGCCTCTTCTACACGTCGGGGCGGTTCGGCAAGCGGATCGGGACGTTCGCCTGGAGCAAGTCGGAGGGCCGTCCGGCACTGCGCGGAACCTATGTTCTCGTGGTGCTGGCGGCGGTCACGTTCTCGGCGTTCGTCCTGTGGCCGAACGGCGATTACAGGCCGATCCAGCCCGGCGAGAAGGGCACGCTGGTCAGCGGTGTGCGCTCACTCGCCGACGTTCCCAGCGGCCGCCCGGGCCTGACGGAGGCGCGCGCCGCCGAGCTCGGCGGAGCGCCTGGCAAGAGCGACCGCTTCCCGGCCGGCGCCGCGCAGGACGGGGATCGCCCCGGCAGCCAGACCGATGGCCGCACGCAAGAGCGCGGCGAGGAAGAGCTCGCGCCGGAGGAGCAGTCCGAGCAACCGCCGGAGGACGCCACCGAGCAGAACCCGCCGGAGGCCGTGGAGGAGGAGTCACCGAGCACCACCACCCCGTCCGGCGGCGAGGCCCCGGCTCCCGTGGAGGAGCAGCCCGCGCCCGCGCCCGAGCCCGCTCCCGAGCCGGCTCCGGCGCCTGAGCCCGCGCCGCAGCCCGCCCCGGAGGAGCCCGCGCCATGAACCCGCTGAAGCGCATCGCCACCGCCCTCGTCCTCGCCGCCGTCGCGCTGGCCGGGGCCGCCGCCCCCGCGGTCGCGCAGGACAACACCGCGATCGCGGTCAACACCAAGGACGACTCGTCGCTGTTCAAGCTCGCCTTCGCGGTCAAGCAGGTGAGCAGTGACGTCGTGGACAACACGAACGCGGCCGTGGCATTCGCCAGCTGCGAGGACTGCCAGACGGTCGCGATCGCGATCCAGGTCCTGATCGTGACGGCCGAGCACCCCGACGTCGTCACCCCCACCAACCTGGCCCTTGCGCTCAACGTGGAGTGCACCACCTGCGTCACCGTCGCGCTCGCCTACCAGCTGGTCTTCGGCACGGGGGATCCGCTCCATCTCACGGCGGAGGGGCGGCGGGAGATCGCGCGCATCCGTAACGAGCTGAGGCGGCTGCGACACGCCGGGTTGGATCCACTGGATCTCGCCGCGGAGGTCGATGCGCTCGTAGAGCGCTTGAAACAGGTGCTGAGAACGGAGCTCGTTCCGCGACGGCCGGGCGACCGCGGCGATCGCGACGATGAGGACGACGACGACTTGCGCGACGAGGCGCTCGAGCAGCCCGAGGAGGACGCCACCGAGCAGCCGCCGGAGGAGCCGCCGGAGGACCTGCCGCCGTCCGAGCCGGCGCCGCAGGAGACCGCGCCGGCGCCGCAGCCGGCCCCCGAGCCGCAGCCGCAGCCCGAGCCGCCGCCTGAGGACGAGGGCGGCGGCACGACCACCACGCCGTGAGCCGGGTGCGCGCCGCGCCCGCGGCGGCGCTGCTGGCCACGTTCGCGCTGGTCGGCTGTGGCGAGAGCGCCGAGGACGTGGTCACCGAGACCGCCAGGAACATCTCCGACATCCGAAGCGGTCGCCTGGACATGCGGATGGTGGTCCAGGCCCGCACGCCCGAGGCTGAGCGCGGGGAGGTCGGCTTCGAGCTGAGCGGCCCCTTCGCCCTGCCGCGCGGCGGCGGCCTGCCACGCGCCGACGTCGAGTACACGCAGATCGCCGGCGACCGGCGGGGCACGGTGACCCTGGTCTCGACCGGCGAGGCGGCCTTCGTAGAGGTCGGGGGCCAGGCCTACGAGTTGCCTCCCGACCAGGCCGAGCGGCTGCGGATCGGAACGGCTCGTCTGGGCGAGGGCGAGGGCGGCGGCCGGCTGAGGGTGGCTTCCTGGGTGCGCGATCCCGAGCTGGCGGACGGCGGGACCGTGGACGGAGTCGAGACCGACCGCGTCAGCGGTCCGCTGAACCTGGCGACCGCCGCCACGGACCTGCTTCGCCTTTCGCAGGCGCTGGGGCAGGACGCGGCGCCCCTGCGCGCGCTCGAGCAGGGCGCCGACCAGCTCGAGCAGGCGGTCCAGAGCTCGGGGTTCGACCTGTGGACCGGCAAGGAGGACCGCCTGCTGCGGCGGCTGCGCATCTCGGTGCAGCTCGCGGTGGAGGGCTCGCGCGCCGACGTGCGCTTCGCGCTCGACGTGGCAAAGCCGAACCGGCCGGTGGAGGTGGAGCGGCCCCAGGACCCGCTGCCGCCGAGCGCGCTGCCGCAGGGCTAGTTTCACCCTCGGCACGGCGGGGAACGTCCCCCTGGCAGGGATGTTCCCTCGACGAATGCATTGGGCGGCTGCCGCCGCCTCCTCGGTTCTCCTTCTCGCCGGGACGACAGCGGACGCGCGCGCCGCCGAGCGCTGCGACCCGATCGACCCGGCGGTCTGCCTGCAGCCCTGGCCCAACGACGCGTTCACCGACCTCGATCCCGCGAGCCCGACCGGACGCCGGCTCGCGCTCGACGTCGGCGCCATGCCGCGCAACCGCTTCGGCAAGCCGGTCGATCCCGCGCCCTACAACTGGTCCGACGGGTTCAGCCCGGGGCAGAAGATCGTCACCAGGGTCCCGGGCCTCGACACGCCCGAGGCCTTCCGGCGCACCGGCGCCGTCCCGATCACGGATCCGGCTCGGAGCTTCGACACCGGCCAGCCCGTGGTGGTCATCAACGCGCGCACGCTTCAGCGTCACCTGATCTGGTCGGAGCTCGACGCCAACCCCCGGGATCCGCGGGACGTCAACCTGATCATCCGCCCCGCCGTGAACTTCGAGGAGGGCGAGCGCTACATCGTCGCGCTCCGCAACCTCCG
>DATACN010000261.1:0-7451 GCA_036258995.1 Thermoleophilaceae bacterium
GCGGCCGACGTTGGTCATCGCGTCGATCGGCTTGATGCCGGTGAGCATCGGCTCCTTCACCGGCTGGCGCGAGACGACTCCGGGCGCCTTGAACTCGGCGGGGCGGGTCTGATCGGTATCGATGTCGCCCTTGCCGTCCAGGGGGTTGCCGAGCGGGTCGACGATCCGGCCCAGCAGTTCCTCGCCGACCGGGACCTGGAGCAGCCGGCCAGTGCGCTTGACCTGGTCGCCCTCCTCGATCTTGTCCCACTCCCCGAACAGCACCGCACCGACGTTGTCGCTCTCGAGGTTGAGCGCGAGGCCGGTCACGTCGTGGGGCAGCTCGAGCAGCTCCATCGACATGCAGTTGTCGAGCCCGTGCATCCGCGAGATGCCGTCCGCCACCGACAGCACCGTCCCGACCTCGGACAGGTCGGCGCCTCCGTCCTCCAGGCCCTCGATGCGGTCCTTGAGGATGCTCGTGATCTCGTCTGGCTTGATCTGCATTCGCTGGAAATCTCCTTAGGCCACCCGGGCCACTTGCTTTCTGATCCGTTCGAGCCTGTTGCGGACGCTGGCGTCGAGCACCATGTTCCCTACGCGCACGACCAGGCCCCCCAGCACGTCGGGGTCCACGTTCGATGACAGCTCGACCTTGCGGCCGGTCTGCTCCTCGATCCGCCTTCCGATTCCCTTCACGAGCTCGTCGTCGAGCTCCACCGCGGCGGTCACCTTGACCGGCAGCAGCCTGTTCTCCTCGGCCCAGAGCTCCTCGAAGTTGCGCCGGATGCGCGGCAGCACCGGGATGCGATGGCGCTCGGCCAGCAGCTTGAGGAAGTTCACGAAGCGCTCGTCGGCGTCGCCCACGACCTTCTCGACGGCGTCCTTCTTCTCGCCCGAGGAGAAGTAGGGCGAGTAGAAGAACAGCCGCAGCTCGCGGTTGTCCTCGTCCTCCAGCGCATCGGTGAACTCGTCGAGCTCGTCGTGGATGCGGTCGAGGATGTCGTGCTCCTTCGCCACGTCGAACAACGCGCGCGCGTAGACCTCGGCGATCTCCTCCAACTAGCTCCCCTCGCCCCCGTCGCGCTTGGAGTCGCCCGCCAGCGCCGAGAAGTCGACCTCCTCGAGCGCCTCCTCGATCAGCCGGCGGTGGTCGTCGTCGTCGAGGGCCTTGCGCGTCACCCTCTCGGTCGCCTCGATGGTGAGCGTCGCGACCTCCTTGCGGATCTCGTCGAGCGCCCTCCGCGTCTCGTGCTCGATGTCGCGGCGCGTCCCCTCGAGCAGCTCCTCGCGCTGCTTCTTGGCCGCGATCTTCGAGTCCTCCTGGAGCGACTCGCTCGCGCGCCGGGCGCGCGCGACGATGTCCTCGGCCTGCTCGCGGGCCTCGCGCAGGCGCGCGCGGTATTCCTCGAGCAGCTCGTCGGCCTCCTGGCGCGTCTGCTCGGCGTGCTCGATCGACTCCTCGATCGCGCGACGGCGCTTGTCGAGCTGCTCGGCTATCCGCGGGTACGCGTACTTGCGCAGGATCCAGTAGCTGATGCCGAACGCGATCAGCGTCCAGATCATCAGCCCCACGTTGGGGGTGACGAGGAAGTTGCCCTCGCCGCCCTGAGCCAGGAGCAGCGCGGCGATGGCGCCGTCGCCCATCACTGGCCGCCGAGGAAGAACGCGATCAGGCCGAAGATGAACGCATAGAAGACGATCGCCTCGGTCAGCGCGAAGCCGAGCCACTGGATGCTCGTGATCTCCTCGCGCATCTCAGGCTGGCGCGTGACCGACTCGATCACCTTGCCGAATATGTAGCCCACGCCGATCCCGGGGCCGATGGTGCCGAGGCCCGCACCGACGCCGAGGGCGATGGCGGCCGTCGACTTCGGGCTCGCCTGTGCCAGAACTAGAACAGTGCTTGCGATGTCTTCCATCGAAGCGCTCCTTTCAGTGACCCTCGGCCGAGGTTGCCTCGCCGAGGTAGATGGCGGTCAAGGTCGAGAAGATGAATGCCTGCAGGGTCGCGATCAGAACGATCTCGAAGATGAAGAAGACGACCGCGACCGGCACCGTGATGGCGCCGAGCGCCGCCAGCCCGAGGATCACAACGAGACCGCCGCCCATGAACAGAATCAGCAGGTGCCCGGCGAGCAGGTTGGCAAACAGTCGCACCGACAGCGAGATGATGCGGACGAAGTGCGAGATGACCTCGATCCCGAAGATCGGGATCCGCGCGAACCCGGTGACGCCGCTCGGGATCCAGCCCTTCAGGTAGCCCCCGAACCCCTTCGCCCGGATGCCCTCGACGTGGTAGGAGAACCACACGATCAGCGTCAGCACCAGCGGCATGGAGATGTTGGCGGTGGCGGCGTAGAGGGCGAAGGCGGGCACGTCGAGCCCGAAGATGTGGATGGGATGCTCGGTGTTGGTCGGCAGCGGGACGTAGCCGATCAGGTTCGAGAACCAGATGAAGAAGAAGAGCGTCGCCACGAACGGGAACCACTTGACCGCCATGCGCGGATCCATGTTCCCCTTGGCGATGTTGTTGAAGGTCAGGTCGAAGCCCGCCTCGACCGCCGTCTGAACCCGGTTCGGCCGGTCCTCCATGCGCTTCGCGATGTAGACCATCGTCCAGGTGGTCAGCCCGGCCGCGAGCGCCAGGTAGAGCACGGCCTTCGTGATGCTGAGGTCGAGGCCGCCGACGTGGATCTCGATCCAGGGCTCGAGGAGGAACTCGTTCTGTGGCTGGTACTCCTCGTTGCGACCCTCGGAGCCGAAGATGCCGAACAGGATGACCGCGAGGGTGAGCACCGCGAAGATGCCGAGGAAGACCTTGGCGCGCGTGCTCACCGCGGCCTCCCGCCGGCCTCGAACGGCCGCGAGACCATCTCACCGCTCAGGAAGATCGTGAACAGCGCGATGACCAGCACCGCGCCGGAGAGCCCGGCGTCGCGGTCGGCGAGCCCGACGCCGAAGATCGACAGCGCGGCAAGCCAGCCGCGGATGATCATGCTGCCGGCCAGCAGGCCCGCGACCGTGCGCGGGTCGTCGGAGGCGCGGGCCCGGCGGTTCAGGAGCTCGCGGATCCCGCGCTGGGCCAGCCACGCGAAGGCGGCGGCCGCATACCCGAGCATGGGCAGGCCGGCGAACACGAACACAGGCAGGGCCAGGGCCAGCACCACCAGGTCCAGGTAGCGCAGCAGAGTCAAGGGATCTTGGGATGGTCGTAAAGCGTGCTGACTCTGCATTGCGAGGGTGCCCGGAGCACGCCGAGGGCAACTTGGAGGGGAGCCCCGGCGGGGCCCCGAACGCTACACCAGTAGGGGACTTTGTGACTAGTTTGTGATGCTCGGCACCGGCCCGGATGCCGGGGGGCGCGGGAGGCGGTCGAGGGCGCGCAGGAACGCCTCGACGACCGCTCCGTCGAACTGCGTGCCGGAGCCGGCGACCAGCTCCTCGCGTGCGGCGCCCTCGCTAAGAGCGGAGCTGTAGACGCGGTCGGCGGTCATCGCCTCCCAGGCGTCGGCCACAGCCAGGATCCGGGCCTCGAGCGGAATCTCGTCGCCAGACAGCCCGTAGGGATAGCCGCTCCCGTCCGGGCGCTCGTGGTGGGCCAGGATCCAGGAGCGCAGGTCCTCGAACTCGGGACCGGCCAGCAGGCGGGCGGCTATCTCCGGGTGGGTGCGCATCTCGGCCCACTCTTCCTCGTCGAGCGGCCCCGGCTTGATCAGCATGGCCTCCGACACGCCGATCTTGCCGACGTCGTGCAGCAGGCCGGCCAGCCGCACGCGCTCGGCGTGCTCGGGCTGGAGCCCCAGCTCCTCGGCAGCCAGGTGCGCGTAGCGGCCCACGGCCTGGGAGTGGTTCGCGCTGCCGAAGTCACGGATGTCGAGGGCCTCGGCCACGCTCAGCACGGTGGCCAGCCGCAGCTCGCTGCCGGCGCCCCCGTCGCTCGACTCGGAGAGCATGCGCGAGATCTCGGCGCTGAAGATCACCGATCGGTCGCGACCCAAGTTCTTGGCCGCGTACAGTGCCTTGTCTGCGGCGCGAAGCAGGCTCTCGGCGTCGGAACCGTGGTCGGGGAAGGTCGCCACGCCGAAGCTGATCGTGAGCTTGCAGGGGCCGTCGGCGAAGAGACGCTTGGTGGCTCGGCGCAGCCGCTCGGCTACGAGGAAGGCGCCTCGCTCGTCGGTCTCGGGCAGGAGCAGCGCGAACTCCTCGCCGCCGACACGAGCGACCATGTCCACGCGACGCTTCCAGCGGTCGAGCTCGTCGGCAAGCGCGCAGAGAGTCTCGTCGCCCTGTTGGTGGCCCAGGCGGTCGTTCACGAACTTGAAGCGGTCGAGGTCGCCCACGATCACCGACAGCGCCCGGCCGCTGCGCCGGGCGCGCTCGAGCTCGTGCGCGAACAGCTCCTCGAGGGCGCGCCTGTTCAGGAGCCCGGTGAGCGGATCGGTCCGGGCCGCATCGGTCAGCCGGGCGACGAGTTCCTGCACCCGGTCGCGAACGAACGAGATGAGCATCCCGGCGATGGCGGTGATGCCCATCGTGGTCAGCCAGCGCTGGTGCGGCTGGACGGTGGGGAGCACGTGAAGCACACCCGCGAAGGCGGCGCCCGTCAGCGCGAGCATCAAGCCCGCCTGCCACCGCGACAGGAAGTAGAACGCCAGAACGCCGAGCCAGATGTAGTAGAGGCCCGCGGGGCTGGGCCCCTGCCCGTCGAAGTACACGCCCGCGGTGATGATGCCCACGCCGCCGACGAGTGCCAGCGGGACCGTGGCGGCCGGCAGGCGGCCGGCGCCGAAGAACAGCGCGCCGCCGGTCGCGAAGGCGAGCGCGACGATCGCCGCGAGACCGGTGCCGTCAGCGGTGGGGCTTCCCGGCATCAGCAGAGCCGCGAGGCTGAGCGTGGCGCCGGCGATGAAGAAGTAGCCGAGGGTGCGGTTCGCGCTCTCGCGATCGAAGGGGCGGTCCATGTCCCCTTTATCGGTACGGCTTCACGGCTTTGTTAGGTGAGCGGCGGGTTCTGAGCGGCCGCTGTCAAACCACTCGCAGGAGCGCGTCGACGACCTGCTCGTCGAACTGGCTGCCGGCGCCGCGGCGAAGCTCCTGGGCCGCCTCGTCGGGCGCCAGGGCGGGCCGGTAGGGACGGTCGCTCGTCATGGCCTCGTAGGCGTCGGCAACCGCCAGGATGCGCGCCCCGAGCGGCACGTCGTCCCAGGGGGTGCCGCGTGGGTAGCCCTCGCCGTCCGGCCGCTCGTGGTGCTGGAGGATCCAGGCGCGAATGTCCTCGAACTGCGTCGTCTCGACCATGCGCGCGCCTATCTCGGGATGGGCGTGCACCACGCGCCACTCCTCGTTCGTCAGGGGGCCCCGCTTTGCCAGGAGCTCGTCCGGCATGCCCACCCGGCCCACGTCATGCAGGATGCCCGCCAGGCGAACGCGCTCGACGGCGTCCGGGGCCAGGCCGAGCTCCCGCGCCATCAGCTCGGCGAAGCGGCCGACGCGGTGGCAGTGCGTGGCGCTGCCGGTGTCGCGCACGTCGAGCGCCTCCGCCAGGTTGAGCAGCGTGGCGAGCTCGACGTGGCTCTCTTCCTGGCCCCGCGGGGCGCGGGCGAGGATGCCGGGGACCTCGGCGCTGGAGATGACCGAGCGGTTGCGCCCCAGCCGCTTGGCGGCGTAGAGGGCCTGGTCGGCGGCGCGCAGCAGCGCCTCCGCCGACTGGCCATGGAGGGGGAAGGTGGCGATGCCGAAGCTCGACGTCAGCGGTCCGTGGCCGGTGGCGAAGCCGCGCTCGATGTCGGCGCGGACGCGCTCCGCCAGCATGTAGGCGCCGTGCTCGTCGGCGTCCGGCGCGAGCAGCGCGAACTCCTCGCCGCCCACGCGCGCGGCGCTGTCGAAGCTGCGCTTGGCGGTGCGAATGCAGAGGGCCACGCGCTTGAGGGCCTCGTCGCCGGCCGCGTGGCCGAACGCGTCGTTGATCCGCTTGAACCGGTCGAGGTCGCCGACGATCAGGCTGAGCGGGGCCTCGGTGCGCCGCGCGCGCTCGAGCTCGACGTCGAAGACCTCCTCGAAGCCGCGGCGGTTGAGCAGGTCGGTGAGCGGATCGCGGCGGGCCGCCTGGGTGAGGCCTTCGATGAGGCTCGCCATCCGGTCGCGAATGGTGGCCACGACGACACCGGTCAAGAACAGCGTCAGCACCGTGGCGATCCAGCCCGCCACCGGGGTGTAGTCCAGGTCGAGCGCGGCGAGCTGCAGGGCGAATGCCGCCGAGATCACGCCAAGGTGCACCAGCGCGGGGCCCAAGCTGAAGAAGTAGAAGGCGAAGAACGCGATCCACAGGTAGGGCAGCGCCCCGTAGGTCGTCCCCTCGCCCCAGGAGTGGATCGCCAGGGTGGCGAGAGCCGTGCCGACCACGGTGACGACGTGGAAGGACCAGCGCGGGAGCTGGCGTTGGAGCATCAGCAGCAGCAGCCCGCATAGCGCCGCTGCCCCGCCGGCGACCGCCAGCAGGGCGTCGTCGAGCGACGGGCTGTGAGGCGTCGCGAGCGAGATCGGGACTATCAGCGCGCCGCTGAGGAAGAAGAACGCGGCGGTACGCGCCATCGTCACCCCGCTCGAGGGCGTCACGAGGCTGCCCCTTCCGGGCAGGCTGCGGAGGCGCACGCGGAACGCACCGTCGGCGCCGTCCCGCTCAGCCGTGTCCTTGGACTTGCCGGCGCTTTCTCGAACGAGGAACATCGGGGGTCTGGGGCCTCCTGCCCGCTCAAGCACTCCGTCTTCAGCGAGTCCAAATGGGTGGGGCCACTATATGAGCGAGCCGCAAATAGCGCCAGAATTCCCTGCGTGTGGCTACAGCGAGAGATTCGCCTCGAGCCCCGCCCGCGAGGCTTCCACCTGGTCACCCGCGAGGTCGAGGAGGCGGTGCCGGAGCTGCGCAGCCTGCGGGTCGGCCTCGCAACGCTCCTGATCCAGCACACATCGGCCTCGCTGACGCTGAACGAGAACGCGAGCCCGGACGTGCGCCGCGACTTCGCGGCCTGGTTCGACCAGGCGGTCCCCGAAGCCGCCGCCTACTGGAGCCACACCCTCGAAGGGCCCGACGACATGCCAGCGCACATCAGGGCCTCGCTGACCGGCAGCTCGCTGGTCCTCCCGATCAGCGACGGCCGCTTCGCCCTCGGGACCTGGCAGGGCATCTACCTCTGCGAGCACCGCGACTCCGGCGGCCCCCGGACGATCGTCTGCACCGCCTTCGGCGAAGCGGATTGACGCTGTTGAAGCCATCTTGACACTGTGGGAACATACGTTCGCATGCGCTGGGACAACCTGAAAGTCGACGTCGAGGAAGGCCACCGCCTCCCCGGCTACAAGGACCCGGCCACGATCCGGACCTTCGACGCCCCGGAGGCCCTGGACGTCCGCTTCTACGAGGTCCACGCCCGCTCGGTGCTGAACAAGGTGCCGAAGGCGTCGCGGATGCC
>DATACN010000262.1:0-2391 GCA_036258995.1 Thermoleophilaceae bacterium
GCGCGGTTCGTGAAGCGCACGTCGCGGGTGTGAGGCGGGCCCTCGACGAGCTCGACGAAGGGCTCGTCGGCGTAAGCGCGCTCGAAGAGCGCCCGGGCGGCGTCGCGGTCGAGAGGCTCGGACGGAGTCGCGTAGCAGCTGGCGAGCAGTCCCTGGTCGATGGGAAGGAGGTGGGGCACGAAGGAGAAGCGCGCCCCGGGCAGCTCCTGCTCGAGCTCGGCGACGTGGCGGTGGCCCTCGGTCTTGTACGGATTGACGTTGTCGGTGGCGGAGACGAAGTGGGTCTCCTCGGTCGCCTCCCGCCCGGCTCCCGACACCCCCGTCTTGATGTCGACGACGGCGTCCTGGATGAGCCCGCGCAACGGTAGGAGCGCGAGCAGCGCGGCCGTCGAGTTGCAGCCCGGGGCAGCCACGAGGTCGGCCGAGCGGATCTCCTCGCGGTGCGCCTCTGGGAGCCCGTATACGGCGTCCGCCAGCAGCTCCGGGGCCTGGTGTGCCTGGTACCAGCGCTCGTAGCTCTCGCGAGCGAGCCTGAAGTCCGCCGAGAGGTCGACCACCTTGAGCCCGCGCTCGCGCAGCGCCTTGACCGCGGGGGCGGCGGCCTTGTGCGGGTACGCGACCAGGGCGGCGTCGGCGCGCTCGGCGACGGCGTCGGGATCGAACTCCTCCAGCACGAGCGGCACGCGGTAGCGCGGATAGAGCTCGTCGTGGCGCTTTCCCGCGTCGGCCCGCGCGGTCACCGCGGTCAGGTCGAGCGACGGATGGCGGTGCACGAGCATCGCGCCGACGGCGCCGCCATAGCCGCTGGCTCCGATCACGGCCACCCTAGGCACGCAGCTGCCCTCCGATCCGATCGAGCTCGCGCTCGATGGCCGCGCGCCGCGCTGCCACCTCGTCGTCTGTCAGCGTCCGGTCGGAGGCGCGGAACTCGAGCCGCATCGCGAGCGACTTACCGCCCTCGCCCACCTGCGCGCCGTGGTAGAGGTCGAACACGCGCAGCTCTCCGAGCAGCTCGCCGCCGCCGGCGCGCACGGCGGCCTCGAGCTGCGCCGCGCTCACCTCCTCGGGCACGACCACCGCGATGTCCTGGAGCACGGCCGGGAAGGGCGTGACCTCGGAGTAGGTGGGCACCCGGCCGCCGCCCAGCTCGATCAGCCCGTCGGCGTCGAGCTCGAAGGCCGTCACCGGGCCCTCGAGCTCCCAGTCGCGCAGCACGAGTGGATGGAGCTCGCCTATCCAGCCCAGCTCCTGGCCGCCGCTCGCTACCACGGCGCTCCGGCCGGGGTGCAGGAACGGCCGTGAGCCGAACTCCACCCGCAGCTCAACGCCGGTCGCCGCGCCCAGCGGGTCGAGCAATGCCCGGGCGGTGAAGAAGTCGGCCGGCAGGCCCTCCGTGCGCCAGCCGTCGGGGCGCCCGCGCGTGAGCAGTGCGGCCAGGTGATGGCGCTCGGTCGCGGGCGTCACGCCGCCCGGCGAGCCCTCGCTGGGCGCCTCCCGGAGCTCGTCGCCGAGGTAGACGTGGGCGGACTCGAACAGGGCTACTCCGGGCCGGCCGTGGGCCGCGTTGTGGCGAGCCGCGTCGAGCAGGCCGGGCAGGAGCAGCGGCCGCATCACGCTCATCTCCTCGCTGAGCGGGTTCTCGATCGGAAGCGGCATGCCTTCCAGCCTGAGCCGGCGAAGCGCCTCCGGCGAGGTGAAGCTGTAGGAGATGCACTCGTCGAGGCCCCGGTCGCGCAGCGCGTCCTCGAGCCGGCGGCGCAGGCGCTGGCTCTGGGTCAGCCGGCCTACCGCTCGCTCCCGCGCGGGAAGAGTGGTCGGGAGCTTGTCGAGGCCGTGGATGCGCGCCACCTCCTCGATCAGGTCGGCCTCGCGCTGCACGTCGCTGCTGCGCCAGGACGGAACGGTCACGCTCACGCGCCCGTTGTCGCGCCGCGGGCCGAAGCCGAGGCGCTCGAGGATCTCCTCGACGCGGTCGCCTTCGATGTGCTCGCCGAGCAGCCGCTCCATCCGCTCCGGCCGCAGCGACACCTGGCGCGGCTCGACGGGCCGTGGGTAGGCGTCGAGAGTGCCCGGCACGAGCCTGGCCCCGCACAGCTCGACCATCAGGCTTGCCGCCAGGCGCTGGCCGGCCATCGCGGTCTCGGGATGGAGCTGCTTCTCGAAGCGCGCCGAGGCCTCGGTGCGAAGGCCGAGCAGCCGCGAGCTGCGCATGATGTTGGGGCCGACCCAGGTGGCCGCCTCCATCAGCACACGGGTCGTCTCGCCCGAGACTTCGGAGATCTGGCCGCCCATGATGCCGCCGATCCCGCTGGGGCCGTCGGCGTCGCAGACCAGGGCGGTGTCGCCGCCGAAGCGCCGCTCGATGTCGTCGAGCGTGGTCATGGTCTCCCC
>DATACN010000263.1:0-2439 GCA_036258995.1 Thermoleophilaceae bacterium
ATCCCTGTCGCCGCAGCTCCTCGAGAGCCACGCGCGGGTGCCCGGTCTCGAGGTCGGGGTGCTTCTCGTAGTCGAGGTCGTGCAGGATCCCGGTGGCCGCCCACAGCTCCTCGTCCTCTCCGAGCTTGCGCGCGTAGGCGCGCATGGCGGCCTCCACCCCGAGCACGTGCTTTCGCAGCGAGTCGCTCTCGGTCCACTCGCAGAAGAGCTCCCAGGCCTCGTCCCTGGTTGGGGCCGGCATCGGGCGCAGGGTATCCGCAGCGCGAAACGAACCTTCACGCAGATGGCCTTCGGTACCCTCACCCCGCTGCCCGAATTGGTCGACGGGCCGCCACGCAAAATGGACAAGTTCATCATCGAGGGCGGGCAACCCCTGTACGGGACGGTCGTCCCGGCAGGCAACAAGAACGCGGCGCTTCCGGCGCTCGCGGCGACCCTCCTGACCCGTGAGCCGGTGCTGCTGCGAAACATCCCGCGCATCCGCGACGTGGACGCGATGGTGGACCTCCTGCGAAGCCTCGGCGCGGAGGTCGAGTGGCGGGAGGAGAACGTCGTCTCGGTGTCGGCCGCGAACGTCGAGCCCGCTCCGCTGGACGCGGCGCTCGTCGAACGCATCCGCGCATCGTTCCTCGTCGCCGGGCCGCTGCTGGCGCGCTTTGGCAGCGCCGACATCCCGCCTCCGGGAGGGGACGTGATCGGCCGCCGCCGGCTCGACCCGCACCTCGACGCCTTCCGGGCGCTCGGCGCCCAGGTCCAGTACGACCGCGGCTACCTGCTGCGGGCGCCCGACGGGCTGCACGCCTGCGACTTCTTCATGGACGAGCCCTCGGTGATGGCGACCGAGAACGCGCTGATGGCGGCCGCGCTGACTCCGGGGTCGACCGTCATCCACAACGCGGCCACCGAGCCGCACGTGCAGGACCTGGCGCGCCTGCTGATGCAGATGGGCGCCCGTATCGAGGGCATCGGCTCGAACCGAATGATCGTCCACGGCCAGGAGGAGCTGGGCGGCGCGGACTACACGATCGGGCCCGACTACATCGAGGTCGGCAGCTTCATCGCGCTGGCCGCCTGCACCGGCGGCGAGCTGCGGGTCAAGGACGTGGTCCAGGAGGACCTGCGCATGACCCGCCTGGCGTTCGAGCGCCTGGGATGCCTGATCGAGTTCGAGGGCAGCGACGCGATCGTGCCCCCCGGCCAGGAGCTGCGCGTGAAGGACGACGAGGGCGAGGCGATCTCGAAGATCGAGGATGGCCCCTGGCCCGCCTTCCCCGCGGACCTCACCAGCATCGCCCTGGCCATGGCCACCCAGGCCGAGGGCATGGTTCTGATCCACGAGAAGATGTTCGAGAACCGGCTGTTCTTCGTCGACAAGCTGGTGACCATGGGCGCTCGGGTGATCGTCTGCGACCCCCACAGGGCGGTCGTAAGCGGCCCGAGCCGTCTTCACGGTGAGCGCATGGAGAGCCCGGACATCCGCGCAGGCATGGCCATGCTCATCGCGGCGCTGTGCGCGGAGGGCACGCCCGAGATCGGCAACATCCGGCAGATCGACCGCGGCTACGAGCGGATCGACGATCGCCTGCGGGCGCTCGGGGCTCGCATCGAGCGGGTCGCGTCCGAACGCGTCACTGCCTAGAAGCCAGGGAGGCAGGCCGTGATCCACCCGATCCCCCCGGGCACTCGCGACGTGCTTCCCGAGGAGATGCGCGAGCTGCGCGCCCTCACGGGGCGCCTGCACGCGACCTTCGAGCAGGCCGGCTACGGGGAGGTCTGGACGCCGGCGCTGGAGTACGAGGGCGTCCTGCGCACCGGCGACGACCGCTCGGCCGGGGCCGGGTACCGCCTGTTCGACGAGCACGGCGAGGTGCTGGCTCTGCGGTCGGACATGACGATCCCGATCGCGCGCGTCGTGGCCACGCGCTTCGTGGACGAGGAGCCGCCTTTCCGGCTCTGCTACTTCGCGCACTCCTACCGCGCTCCGGCGCGGGGGTCCGGGCAACCGGTCGAGTTCCTCCAGGGGGGCATCGAGCTGATCGGGGTCGAGGCACCGGAGGGCGAGGCCGAGGTGGTGGCCCTGATAGTGCGGGCGCTGGACGAGGCGGGCCTGCGGCGTCATCGCGTAGGGGTCGGCGACGGCTCGCTCTACCGCAACCTGCTGGCCTCGCTCGGCGTGCCGGAGGACCGCCACCTGCCGCTGCTCGAGCGACTGTCGCGGCGCGACCTGGCCGGGCTGGCGCTCGACGTGGAGCGGCTGGGCCTGCCCGCCGACGCCCGCGACCTGCTGACCCGGCTGCCCGAGCTGCGCGGCGGGCCGGAGGTGCTGGAGCGCGCCGACGGCCACGTTGCCGGCGCCATGGAGGGTCTCCGCGCGCTCCACGCGCGGCTGGAGGAGCACGGCGTCGCCGGTCGGGTCATCTTCGACCTGGGTCTGGTGCG
>DATACN010000264.1:0-12658 GCA_036258995.1 Thermoleophilaceae bacterium
CTTGAAGCGAAGTTCCCTCCCAAGCGCGGAATACTTCGCGCTTATGCGGTGGGAGGCTGCCGGGCGTAGATTGGTCGCCGGGGCGTCACGGCGGCCCTCGCTGGTGGTCGGCGGGATTCTCCTTGTCGCGTTGCTGCTCCGGCTCGCCGTCGTCGTCGAGAGCCGGCCCTACGAGCTCTTCGGCGACGCCCACAACTACGGGCTCCACGCGCAATGGATCGCGGAGGAGCTCGAGTACCCCCCGAGCATCGACGGACCCGATGGCGGGCCGACCGCGTTCCGACCGCCCCTTTACCCGCTCTTCCTCGCCCCGTTCTACGCGCTGTTCGGCGACGATGGTGCGGAGGTCGCTCGCTTCTCCCAGGCGTTCCTCGGAGTCGTGGTCGCCGCGCTCGTCGGGTTGATCGCCTCGATGTTGTGGGGGCGGCGTGTCGGGTTGATCGCACTCACGGGGGCGAGCCTCTTCCCACCCTTCATGTACACGGGCGCCGCGATCCTCTCCGAGACGCTCTTCCTCGCGGTCATGCTTGCCGCAGTGGCGGCGACGGTTCAAGCGCGCCGGTCGCCGCGGCGGGTCCGTTGGGCGGCAGCGGCGGGGGTGTTCTGCGGGCTTGCCGCCCTCACGCGATCCAACGGAGCGATACTCGCAGTGCCGCTGGCCGTCGCGCTGGTGAGCACCGCGGGCGGGGGGCGGCGGGCCGCGCTGATATCGGTGAGTGCGCTTCTGGCGGCGGCGGTTCTCACGGTCGCCCCTTGGACGATTCGCAACGCGATCGCTTTCGACGCCTTCGTACCGGTGAGCACCCAGGGTGGGCACACGCTGGCAGGCGCCTACAACGAGACCGTTCGACGCTCCGGAGATCTCTGGCAAGTGCCCTGGCACCTGCCCGACTTCGCGCACCTGTACTGGCGGCCGCGCTTTCGGGAAACTGCGCTACGCGCGGCACGCGCCCCCGGCCTCGCGCCTCGGGCATGGCGCACCGACGTGCCCGAGCCCGAGCTCGACCGGCGGTTGCGGGCTGCCGCTACCGAGCACATGAGCGAGCACCCGGGATATGTGCTCGAGAAGGTCGTGGGGAACGCGGCGAGGCTGATCCAGTTGGGAGGACCGCATTCCGCCGACTTTACGATCGAGGAGCTCGCCCTCCAAGCTCCGTGGTCGCGCCGGGCAACGACGTACTTGTTCTACCCGTTCTTCGCGCTCGCGATCGTTGGCGCATTCACCGCGGCGGCGCGCCGCACGCCCCGCTGGCTCTGGCTCGTACCTGTGGTGTTCCTGCCCGCGCTGCTCGTGAACGGGCTCGCGCGCTTCCGGTTGCCAATCGATCCTTTCCTGATAATGCTGGCGTCGCTTGCCGTGGCCGCCCTCGCGGACCGCCTTGGGCGGCCAGGGCTGTATCGGCATAGGGCCCAGACGTAGAAAAGCCGGCGCGGAGCCTCCCGCTCCCTACGCGCCGACTTCTCCGAGAACTCTTGCGCCGCCTCCCGGGCGCTTCCACTGAGCTCGTGGCGAAAGTTACCCCCCAGCTCACGGGTCTAAACCGGGGCAGCGAGTAAGGTCGGGGCGTGAGCGTCTTGCCGCCGCCGCGGGCGGTGTCACAGAACCTCGCCGACATCGTCGGGAACACACCCATGGTGGCGCTCACGCGGCTCGCTCCGGAGTGCGGTGCGGAACTGGTCGGCAAGCTCGAGGCGTACAACCCGGCGGGGAGCGTCAAGGACCGCATAGGGGTCGCCATGATCGACGCCGCCGAGGCGGAAGGCCGGATCGAGCCGGGCAGGACGACCATCGTGGAGCCGACGTCGGGCAACACCGGCATCGCGCTCGCCTTCGTCTGTGCGGCCCGCGGCTACGAGCTCGTGCTCACCATGCCGCAGGGCATGAGCCGGGAGCGCGAGAGCCTGGTCGCCCTGTACGGCGCCGAGGTCGAGATGGTGGAGTCGATGGGGGGCATGGACGAGGCGGTAGAGGCAGCGGAGCGGCTCGCGAAGGGCCGGCCCGACAGCTTCATTCCCGACCAGTTCTCGAACCCCGCGAACCCCGAGATCCATCGCCGCACCACCGCCGAGGAGATCTGGCGCGACATGGACGGGCGTGTCGACGTCCTCGTGGCGGGCGTGGGCACCGGGGGCACCATCACGGGCTGCGGCGAGCGGCTCAAGGAGCGCAACCCCGAGCTGCACGTGGTCGCCGTCGAGCCGCGCAGCTCTGCGGTCCTCTCCGGGCGACTCCCGGGCCCGCACAAGATCCAGGGGATCGGCGCGGGCTTCGTCCCGGCCGTTCTGAACCGCGACGTGATCGACGAGATCGTCCCCGTGGATGACGAGCGGGCGATCGAGACCGCCCGCTCGTGTGCCCGCCGCGAGGGAGTGCTGGCGGGCATCTCCGGCGGAGCGGCGCTCGCCGCCGCCGTCGAGGTCGGCTCGCGGGCCGACTTCCGCGGCAAGCGGATCGCGGTGATCGTGCCGGACTCCGGCGAGCGTTACGTGAGCACCCCGTTCTTCGCGCCCTGATGCTCGGCCTGGGGACATTGGCGAGGGTGGCCCGCGAGCTGCGGGAGGACCTGACGGCGGCCCAGGAGCGCGACCCGGCCGCGCGCAGCGTCGGCCGCACGGAGATCCTCCTGACCTACGGCGGCGTGCAGGCGCTCCTCGCGCACCGCATCACGCACGCGCTGCACGAGGCCGGGATGCCGATCGCACCCCGCTTCCTCGCGAACGTGACCAAGGTCGTCACCGGCGTGGAGATCCACCCGGCGGCGAGAATCGGCCGGGCGCTGTTCATCGACCACGGCGCCGGCGTCGTGATCGGCGAGACCGCCGAGGTGGGCGACGACGTGACGCTCTACCAGGGCGTGACGCTAGGCGGCACCGGCTTCGGCCGCGGCAAGCGCCATCCCACGCTGGGCAGCGAGGTCGTGGTCGGATCCGGCGCCAAGCTGCTGGGGCCGATCGACGTGGGGGACAGGGTCAAGATCGGCGCCAACTCGGTCGTGATCCACGATGTCCCGCCGAACGCTACCGTGGTCGGCAACCCCGGCCATCCCGTACGCGTAGACGGCAAGCGGCCCGACGGGCCGGACGCCGACTGGGCCCACCTGCCCGACCCGGTTGCCGACGCCATCAGCGGCCTTGCCAACCGCATGACCCAGCTCGAGGAGCTCGTGGCGGAGATGACCGGCAAGAAGCCCCAGGGGGGCGAGGTGCGCAAGCTCCACCGCCGGGGCGGCCCAGACTCCGCCGGCGGCTGACCTCAGTAGAAGACGGTCCGGGTCCGGTGTCGTGGCCGGGCCTTGTAGCGCGGCTCCTGCCCGCGGTTCCACAGCCACATGTCGAGGATGCGGGGCGGCACGTCGAGCTCGGCCGCGATCAGCTCGCAGGCGTGCAGCGCACAGGCCCGGATCTCGCGCTCCTCCCGTCCCGGCGGCAGCAGCTCGCCCGAGTCGATATGCGCCGCGAGGGCGTCGTCATAGACGAGCACGCCGTCGACGCGCAGCACGTGCGGCACCAGGTTGTCGGCGAACATCGTCAGCCGATCGAGGTCGGAGAACTCGGCGACGCCCGCCAGCGCCAGGTCGCTCGAGACGATCTGGGCCCGCTTGTAGAAGCCCGTGTCCTCGAAGAAGGGCATCCCGGCGGCCAGCGTCTCGGCCAGGCGCTCGGCCGACCCGCCGGCTTCCGCGACGGCCTCCAGCGCCGTGCGGTCGCCCAGGAACGCGCCGAGGTCGCGAAGGGCTCGCGCGTAGAGCCCCATCAGCTCGTGGCCGGGATCCTGGCCGAGGACCTCGGCCAGCTCGCCTTCGTCCAGCTCCCTGAGCTCGGCGGGGCTCCAAGGCCCGCCGGCGCGGAAGCGGTCGGCCAGGCCCCAGGCGACCGTGAAGTACCCAGAGCACCCCGGCCGCTTGCGCAGCGTCGGAAACCAGCCCGAGCCGAAGTTGATCGCGTCGAGCGCGAGCAGGTACGAGGCGACGTCCTGGCGCGAGCCCTCGAGGTAGTGGCGCTCGGGATCCAGGACCGGCGGCGGCCCCGCCTCTACCGCGCCGAGCCGCTCGAGATCGATCCTGACCGAGCGAGCGTCCCGGGCTATCCGCCGGCATGAGTTGCGGACATCTTCGAGCAGGCCCACGGGTCCTTCTTACACTGCGCCCGGTGCCCGCCGCCCTGGCCTGCCATCAGCTGGAGAAGCGATACGGGCCGAAGCAGGCGTTGGCGGGGGTGGACCTCGAGGTCGCCCCGGGCGAGCTGTTCGGCCTCCTCGGTCCCAATGGGGCCGGCAAGTCCACGCTCACCAAGATCGCTTGCGGCCTGGTGCGCCAGAGCGCGGGCAGCGCAGAGGTCGACGGCGCGCCGGCGGGCTCTCCAAGGGCGCGTGCCGCCATCGGCTACCTGGCCGAGCTTTTTCGCTTCCCCGGATGGCTTCGAGCCGAGGAGCTGATCGACCTGCATCAGCGCCTGGCCGGGTCCGAGGGCGGCGCGCGGGAACGCGGCGAGCTGCTCGAGCTGGTGGGTCTGAGCGAGGCGGCGAACGTGCGCGTCGCCGCCATGTCTAAGGGCATGCAGCAGCGGCTGGGCATCGCGCAGGCGCTGGTGGGATCGCCGCGCGTGTTGCTGCTCGACGAGCCGACCAGCGCCCTCGACCCCGCCGGCCGGCGGATCGTGCGCGACCTGCTCCAGGAGCTGCGCGGGCGCGGCGTGGCAGTGCTGCTGAACTCGCACCTGCTGAGCGAGGTGGAGCTGGTCTGCGCGCGGGTGGCGATCCTCCTTGACGGCCGGATCGTGGCTCAGGGCACGCCGGCGGAGCTGGCGCGGCCCCGCGGCCTGGAGGTGCACACCGCGAACGGCGTGCGGAGCTTCCCGAGGGCCGAGCGGGAAGAGGCGCCGGGGATCGTGGCGGACCTGGTTGGGGCGGGGGAGCGGGTCTACGAGGTCAAGCTCCTGGCCTCGACGCTCGAGGACGCCTACCTCGAGGCGGTGGGGGCTCAGTGAGCGCGATCACCGTGGTCGTCGCCTACGCGCTGCGCGAGTGCCTGCGCCGGCGGGTGTTCGGGGTGGTGCTGCTGCTCACGCTCATGTTCCTCGCCCTCTACGCGCTCGGAGTGAACGCAGCCTTCAACGAGGTCGAGGGCCTGGAGGGCCCCGTGCCGGTCGACGATCAGGTTCTGACCGGCGCGACTCTGCTGGGGCTGGCCATGTTCAGCATCCTCTTCCTCGGCGCGGTGCTGGCCGCGTTCCTCACGCTCAGCGCCGTTCGCGGTGACGCCGAGTCCGGTCTGCTTCAGCCGCTCGTCGTCAGGCCGGTGGGCCGCGACGCGCTGCTGGCGGGCCGCTTCGCCGCTGCCGCGATCGTCTGCTCGGTCTACGTGCTCGCCGTCTTCGCGGTCGCGCTCGTGATCACCGGGGCGGCCGGCGGATGGTGGCCCGGGAACCCGGTCACGCCCGCCCTGGGCCTGGCCGCCGGTGTGATCGTGATCGCGGCACTGTCGCTGCTCGGCTCGATCTTCCTCGGCTCGACCGCCAACGGCATCGCCGTGTTCATGCTCTTCGGCGCGGGGTTGGCGGCAGGGCTGCTGGGCCAGATCGGCGAGGCGCTCCGCGTGGACACGCTCGAGACGGTGTCGGAGGTGACGTCGTGGGCGCTCCCGTTCGAGGCGCTCTACCAGTCGGGTCTGGCCAGCCTCACCGCGGACGTGAGCGGGGTGACCGGGGTCATAGTTCGGCTGGGGCCCTTTGGCGGCGCCCAGGACGGGGGCGCGCTGCTGTGGCCGTGGACGCTGCTCTACCTCGCCCTGCTGGCCGCGGCCGCTCGCGCGGCCTTCGCGCGCCGCGACCTCTGAGCGTCAGCGAAAACGGGCCCTCGCCAGGTAGCTCTTCCCAGCCCGGACGGTAACCGTGCGCCGGCGGCGGAAGTCGCGCACTCGTACAACGCCGCTGAACACACGGGTCAGCGTGCCGTCGCAGCGGTCGATGACCTCGAAGCTGGTGCCGCGGACCAGGCCGGCCGAGTGGCGTCCCGGGACCCGGTACCTGCCGCGCGTGCGGGCGCGCAGCCGGCGGATGATCCGCCGCCGCTGGGCCGACACGGCTCCGCGGCTCGCGCCGCGTACGTTCGTTCCTCCGCAGCGGCCGAAGTCACCACCGCGGAGCCTCAGCTCGGTGAAGGCGCCCGCCGACCGGCGCTGGCGCACCTGGAAGCGCCCGCGCGAGAAGACCCCCTTCTGCTGCCCCCCGCCGCCTCGGGCGGCGGTGATGCTGACGCTGCCCTTGGTGGCGTCTACCTGCGAGGCCATGGGCAGCCTCAGCCGGTCGAGCAGGGGCACCGTCCGCCGCATGCCGGGCGGGCCGAAGCCGTTCGCGCCGCGCACCGAGCGCACCACGAACGCCCGCCCGACACGGGGTACGCGCTGAAGCCCGTTGTCGAACGCCTCGCAGTCCGGGCGTACGCGGTCGCGACGGGAGACGATGGCGAAGTCCTTGCCGCGGCCACAGCTCACCGTGTCGCGCGCGCGCCCGTCGCGCGCCCGCACCACGTCGACCGCGCCGCCGCCGACGAGCTGGTCCGCGCCCCTGCGCCCGTCGATGTAATCCTCGCCGGCCCCGCCGTCGAGCCGGTTAGGGCCGCCCGAGCCGGTGAAGGTGTCCTGCAGGCTGCCGCCGTCGACGTTCTCGACATCGGACCGCACGTTGTCCCGCTCGGCGCGCACACCATCGTTAGGACGGCTGTCAAGACTGACCCTGACCGCCCTGTCGGCGACGCTGTAGTCGGCGGCATCGCTGCCGGCCTCGCCGCGCATGTCGTCAGATCCGTCGCCGCCCTCGAGAGTGTCGTTGGCCGGGCCGCCACGCAGCGAGTCGTTGCCCTCGTCGCCTTGTAGGAGGTCCCCGCCGTCGGCGCCGAGGAGGACCGGCGCGGCGCCGTCGAGCTGATCGTCTCCCGTCCCTCCGGAGAGATTGTCGACGCCGGCGCCGCCCATCACCTGATCCGCATCGGCGCCGCCCTGCAGTCCGTCCGAGCCCGTGCCGCCGTCGAGATTGTCGCCTCCCTGATCGCCCTGAAGCTGATCGTCGCCGGCGTTGCCTCGCAGGAAGTCTCCTCCTTCGCCGCCGCTCAGGGCATCGCCCTCGAAGTCGTTCACCCCGCCATCGAGTGTGTCCGCGCCCCCGCCACCCTGGATCGTGTCGGCCCCCAGGGAGCCGTCGATCGTGTCGTTCGCGGGTCCACCGACCAGCAGGTCGCCGGCCTGGCCTCCGACGAGCCGCTCGACGTCGCCGGCGACGTTGTCGCGCTCGCCGGCGCCGCCGTCGTTCGGCTGGGCGTCGAGGAACACGTTCACGCGCCGGGTCCTGTCCTCGAAGGTCACGCTGTCATTGCCCGAGCCGCCGTTCAGGGTGTCGTCATCGTTGATCCCCTGCGTCGGTCCGAGGCCGGGATGCAGGACGTCGTCGCCGGCACCGCCGTCGAGGGCGTCGTTGCCGCGCTCGGGCGGCGCCCCGCGGATGATGAGGCTGTCGCTGCCCACGCGGTCGTCTCCCGCTCCGCCCCGCATTACGTCGTTGGCATCACCACCACTTACGTCGTCGCCGTCCTCGCCGCCGTCCAGGTTGTCGACGCCGCCGAACCCGAAGAGGGTGTCCACGCCACTTCCGCCGCTTGCGGTGTCCTCGCCTTCACCGCCGTTGAGCGTGTCGTCGCCCGGCCCACCTTCCAGCTCGTTCGTGCCGGTGGTCGTGGACAACAGCTCCTCGCCGTTCACCTCGTCGTCGCCGGCGCCCCCATCCAGCGTGTCGTCGCCCTCCTCGCCCTCCAACCGGTCGTCGCCTCCGCCCCCGGTCATCGTGTCGTCATCGAGCCCGCCGATCATCGTCGCCCTCGTCGCCGGCTCGACCACCGCTTCGTCGTCGAGGTCGGCGAGCAGCACTTGGAGAAGGTCGACGTTGGCGCGTGGGCAGGTTGCGGGCGTGCCGGCCGGTGGGCCGCCACCGGCGCAGGGAGGAAGGGGCGTGATCACGGCTCCGGAGTCGGTGAAGACGTAATCCGTGGCCGTGAGCGTCACCACGAGGTCGTTGACCTCGCCGGAGTCGGCGCTGTAGAAGGGGCCGGTGCCCGCTATGCCGCTCGTAATCGTGAGCGTGGCTGCCATGGCATGAGAGCTGCCGGCGACGCACAGCACGAGCGCCAGACTGGCGGTGAGCAGGACCTTCTTCACCGCGCCCTCGCCAGGTACGACCTGCCTGCACGCAGCGACACCGCGCGCCGCCGCCCCCTGTCCTGCACGCGCGCCCTGCCGGCGAGCACGCGGGTGAGCGTGCCGTCGCATCGATCCGCGACCGTCCAGCGGCCCCGCCGGATGAACGTGGCGCTGCGCCGGCCGACGGCGCGGAAGCGACCGCGCCCGCGGGCCCTAAGCCGGCGCACCACCCGACGGCCGCCGGAGCAGGTCCGGAAGCTGCCGCCCTCGAGGCGCAGCTCCGTTCGCGGATGGCGTCCCCGACGCTGCAGCACCCGGAAGCGGCCACCGGAGAACCTGCCCGAGTGGCGGCTCCCGGCCGTCGTGACAGCGACTGCGCCGCGCGTCGCATCGAGACTCGAGCGCAGCGGTACGAGCAGCGCCCCGTCGAGCGGGAAGAACCGGCTGCCTCCGGCGAGTCGCAGCCCGACGGCGCCGCCGGCCGGTCGTACGACCATCGAGCGCCCGGCTCGGGGCCTCCGCGCGCCGCCTGTGTCCACCGACTCACAGTCGTCCGCGACCCGGTCGCGAGAGTCGGCCACGGCGAGGTCGCGGCTGCGGCCGCACGCGACCCGGTCGAAGACGGGGCCCCGCGAGCGCAACAGGTCCACGCCGTTGCCGCCTTCCAGCCGGTCGATCCCGCCGAGCCCTTCGACCAGGTCCTCGCCCGGGCCGCCGTCGATCGCGTTCGCACCGCCGTTCCCGACGAGGGTGTCCGGCCAGCGCCCGCCACGCAGGGCTTCGACGTCCGCCTGGATGTGGTCGTTCTCGCCGACACGACCGTCGCCGGGGGCGCCGTCCAGCCTGGCGATCACGGACCCTGTGGCGTCCCGGTAGTCGCCCAGGTCGCTCCCGGCGCCGCCCGTCAGCAGATCGGCGCCGAGACCGCCGGCGAGCGAGTCGTTCCCGGGCCCCCCGTCGAGCTGGTCGTCGCCCTCGTCGCCGTTCAGCGAGTCGGCCCCGTCGGCGCCCACCAGGTCCTCAACCGCCCCGAGCAGACGATCGTTGCCCGGCCCTCCGGACAAGGTGTCGAGCCCGGGTCCGCCGGCGACCCGGTCGACCCCGTCGCCACCCGCGCCTGTGTCCGCTCCGCTGCCGCCGTCGACGGTGTCCGGCCCGCTCTGGCCGTCGAGCGAGTCGTCGCCCGGGCCTCCGTCGAGAGAGTCCGATCCGTCACCGCCGACGATGTTGTCCCCGCCGCTGTCAAGGCCGCCGGCGAGCGTGTCGTCGCCTCCGCCCCCTTCGACGCGGTCGCCGCCCTTGCCGCCGTCGATCGTGTCCGCGGCCACGCTTCCCAGCAGGGTGTCCGCGACGGAGCCGCCGACCATCGCCTCGTTGTCGGGCCGTATGTTGTCGCCCTCGCCGGCGGAGCCGTCGTTCGGCACGCTGTCGAGACTCCCCTGCACCGGCACGGCGAGGTTGACGTAGGAGACGGCGTCCCGGCCGGGCCCTCCGACCAGGTCGTCGGCACCGTTGGGCGCGTTCACCTCGAACGCGTCGATCGACCCCGCGAGCCCGAAGTTCAGGACGAAGTCGCCGGGCCCGGCGTTCAGGCGGTCGTCACCGAGACCCCCGTCCAGAAGGTCGTCGCCCTGGTCGGTCGTGACGAGCTGGTCCGCGCCGCCGTTGAAGGACTCGTTCACCGTGACGTTCAGCAGGTCGTCTCCCTCGCTGCCCAGGACCTCGTCGTCGTCGTCCCCGCCGTTGAGCTGGTCGGCGCCGTCCCCACCGTCGAGGAGGTCGGGCCCGTCGTGACCCACCAGCACGTCTTCGCCCGCGCCCCCGGCGAGGTCGTCGCCGGCGTCCCCGTCCACGCCGCTCTCCGCGCGAGCCCCGAAGAGGTTGTCGTCGCCGTCCCCGCCGTCCATGGTGTCGGCACCAAGGCCCCCGATCAGCCCGTCGTCGCCGTCCCCACCCTCCACATCGTTGGGCGCGGGCGGGGCCATATCGCCGCTGCACCGGAGGTCGGTGATAACGATGTCGTTGCCGCCGCCGCCCAGAATGGTGTCACCGTCGTCCTCACCAAGCAAGAAGTCAGTCGCGTCGCCACCCGTGAGCGTGTCGTCTCCCGGGCCGCCGCAGAGGGTGATCTCGAACGAAGAGGTGATGGTGCCGTCGTCATCCATGTCGTCGAGGACGACGAGCAGCGTGTCGCCCGTTCGGGCCTCGCAGCTGGCGACGCCGGGCTGTACGTCCTCGCTGCATTCGCTCGAGAGCGACACCATCGTGATTCCCGGATCCGTGAAGGTGTGCCTGCCTCCGGGGCCGGAGGTCGCCGAGATCGTCAGGTCGTTGTCCTCTCCAGGCTCCGCGAAATAGAAGACCGTGCTGCCCGAGCGATTGACGAACGCTCCCTGGGCAGCCGCCGGCGCGATCAGGAAAGCGGCCGCGATGCCTGCCAGGGCCAACCAGCGTTCGAGCCCGGTCACCGGCTCACCCTAGCGCCGAACGGCGAGCTGGTCCACAGCCCCGGCCGCGGTCCGCTTTATCCTCGCTTGGGTGAGCACGATCGCAGCCCCCGAGGCCCTGCTCGAGGGCCTGAACGAGCCCCAGCGGGAGGCCGTCCTGCACGGCGAGGGGCCGCTCCTGATCCTGGCCGGGGCGGGGTCGGGCAAGACCCGCGTGCTCACCCACCGGATCGCGTACCTGGTCGGGACCGGCCAGGCGCGGCCCAGCGAGATCCTGGCGATCACGTTCACGAACAAGGCGGCCGGCGAGATGCGCGAGCGGGTCGAGGCGCTCGTGGGCGACCGGGCCCGGGCCATGTGGGTGATGACCTTCCATTCGGCCTGCGCCCGCATGCTGCGCTCCGACGCCGAGCGGCTCGGCTACACGCGCGGCTTCACGATCTACGACGAGGGCGACTCGCTGAGGCTCGTCAAGCAATGCGTCGACGAGCTCGGCGTCGATCCCAAGCGCTTCGCTCCGCGCGGGATCCGGCGCCAGATCTCCGACGCCAAGAACCAGCTGCTCGACGCCGAGGCCTACCGGCTCAAGGTCGGCTCCTTCTTCGAGCAGACGGCGGCCGACGTGTACCAGCTCTACGAGCAGCGGGCCCACGCCAACAACGCGATGGACTTCGACGACCTCCTCTTCCGCTGCGTGAACCTGCTCGAGCTCTTTCCCGAGGTCCGCGACCGCTACCGGCGCTCCTTCCGCCACGTGCTGGTCGACGAGTACCAGGACACCAACCGCGCCCAGTACCGCTGGCTCCAGCTCCTCTGCGAGGAGCACCGCAACCTGTCGGTGGTCGGCGACGACGACCAGTCGATCTACCGCTTCCGCGGCGCGGACATCCGAAACATCCTGGACTTCGAAAGCGACTACCCCGACGCCCAGGTCATCAAGCTCGAGCAGAACTACCGCTCCACCCAGACCATCCTCTCGGCGGCCAACGCGATCATCTCCCACAACCGGGAGCGAAAGTCCAAGGAGCTCTGGAGCGACCTGGGGGAGGGGGAGCCCGTGCACCTGCGCGAGCTCGACGACGAGCACGCCGAGGCGCGCTTCGTGGTCTCCGAGATCGAGCGGCTCGTGGACGAGGGCGCCTCGCGCGACGAGGTCGCGGTCTTCTACCGGACCAACGCCCAGAGCCGGGTGCTGGAGGACATGCTGGTGCGGTACGGCGTGGGCTACCAGGTGATCGGCGGCACGCGCTTCTACGAGCGGGCCGAGATCAAGGACGCGCTGGCGTACCTGACACTGCTCGTCAACCCGCAGGACGTGGTCTGCTTCAGCCGGGTGGTCAATTCCCCGCGGCGGGGGATCGGCAGCACCTCCCAGGGGCGAATCGTGGGTCACGCGAACACCATCGGCGAGTCGGTATGGGAGGTAGCCGCGGCGCCGGAGGAGATCCCAGGCCTCGCGCCGGCGGCGGTGAAATCGGTCGGCCGCTTCATGTCGATCATGGAGCGACTGCGCGAGCGCGCCGAGAGCGGCGCGCGGGTCGGCGACCTGCTCCGCGAGACGCTCGACGAGACGGGCTACGTCGAGGCCCTGGAGGCCGAGCGCACCATCGAGGCGCAGGGCCGGCTCGAGAACCTCGAGGAGCTGGTGGGCGTGGCGCGCGAGTACGACGCAACGGCCGAAGAGCCGTCGGTCGAGGAGTTCCTCCAGCAGGTCGCGCTCTTCTCCGAGCAGGACGCGCTGCGCGACGAGGAGGGGATCGTGACCCTGATGACCCTGCACAACGCCAAGGGGCTCGAGTTCCCGCTCGTGTTCATCATCGGCTGCGAGGACGGGGTCTTCCCGCACATGCGGGCGATCGAGGCCGGCGACCTCGAGGAGGAGCGCCGCCTCTGCTACGTGGGGGCCACGCGTGCGATGCGGGAGCTCTATTTCACGCACGCGCGCACGCGGGCGCTGTTCGGCAACCGCGACTGGAACCTGCCCAGCCGCTTCATCGAGGAGATCCCGGCCGAGCTGACCGACCG
>DATACN010000265.1:0-9293 GCA_036258995.1 Thermoleophilaceae bacterium
GGCGCCGCCCGGGCGCAACCGCCCCTACGTGGCGGTGGTCGGCCCGGACGACGCCGCTCCCGAGGAGATCGAGAACGCCGAGGCCGTGGGGCGCGCGCTGGCCGCTCGAGGCGCGGTTGTGGTGTGCGGCGGGCTCGGCGGGGCGATGGAGGGAGCCTGCCGGGGCGCGAAGGCAGCCGGCGGGACGACCGTCGGCATCCTCCCCGGCCTCGATCGCACGGCGGCCAACCCCTGGGTCGACGTCGCGGTGGCGACCGGGCTTGGTGAGGCCCGCAACGCGCTGGTGGTGCGCGCCGCGGACGCCCTGATCGCGGTGGCGGGCGGCTACGGCACCCTGTCGGAGATCGCGCTGGCGCTCAAGGGCGGCAAGCCGGTCACCGGCCTCGGAAGCTGGGAGATCGACGGCGTGCAGCCGGCCGCCGACGCGGAGCAGGCCGTCGAGGCCGCTCTCGCGGGGCTGACGTAGACTCGCCACGCATGTCGCTGTCCGAGCCCGCCACCGGCCGGCCGCGGCGAGAGGGGGGAGAGGGCGACCAGTCGAGCACGCCCTACCTCGACGCGCTGCGCGCCTACGCCAAGCGCGACCCCGGCCGCTTTCACGTGCCCGGCCACAAGGGCGGCCCCGGAGCAGACTCCGGTCTGCGCGAGGCCTTCGGCGAGGCGGCGCTGGCGCTCGACATCCCCGCGCTGGTCGAGGGAATCGACGTGGGGCCCGACCCGACTCCCTTCCAGCAGGCGCAGGACCTGGCGGCCGGCGCCTGGGGCGCGCGGCGCAGCTGGTTCCTCGTGAACGGTGCGTCGCAGGGCAACCACGTGGCCCTGCTTGCGCTGGCCCACGCGGGCCGCGAGATCGTGGTGCAGCGCAACGCCCACTCGAGCACGATCGACGGGCTGGTGCTGTCCGGGCTCCGGCCGACCTTTGTAGCGCCCGAGCTGGACCCCGAGCTGCACCTGGCGCACTGCCTGGTGCCGGACGCGCTCGACCGGGCGCTGCGCGAGGCGCCCGACGCCGTCGCGGCCACCGTCGTCTCCCCGACCTACTTCGGTGCGGTGGCCGACGTCGCCGCGCTGGCCGAGGTGGCCCATTCACACGGGGTCCCGCTGGTGGTTGACGAGGCCTGGGGGGCGCACTTCCCCTTCCACGAGGACCTCCCCGAGCCGGCGCTTGCGCTGGGAGCGGACCTGACGATCTCGTCGGTGCACAAGGTGGTCGGGAGCGTGACGCAGTCCGCGATCGTGCACCTGGGCTTCGGCGACCGCATCGACGAGGACGTGGTGGACCGCTGCGTCACGCTCGTGGAGTCCACGAGCCCGAGCTCGCTGCTGACCGGTTCCCTCGACGCCGCCAGGCGACAGGCCGCGGTGCAGGGCGGCCGGTTGCTGGCCGAGACGATGGGCTCGCTCGAGGAGATCCGCGAGGCCGTGCGCGGCATCGAAGGGCTCGACGTGCTGGACGAGCGCCTGCGCGGGGCGCCTGGGGTGCACGACTACGACCCGCTGCGGCTGGTGATCGACCTGCGCGGCGCCGGCGCCAGTGGATACGAGCTCGAGCGGCTGCTGCGCGACCGCTACGACGTGAACGTAGAGCTCGCCGGCGAACGGGTGCTGGTGGCGCTGTTCGGTATGGGCGAGGATGCCCGCGCCCAGGGCGAGCGGCTGCTCGGGGCTTTGCGCGGCGCCATGGAGGAGCTGCCGGCCGCCGCCGGCGGGGGCCCGGAGGCGCTGGCGCCGCCGCCTCCCTGGGGCGAGCTCGCCATGACTCCCCGCCAGGCGTTCTTCGGCCCCCAGGAGGTCGTTCCGGCGAGCAGAGCCGCGGGCCGCGTTGCGGCCGAGTCGCTGGCGGCCTACCCGCCGGGCATTCCCAACGTGCTGCCCGGCGAGCGCCTCACCGCCGAGACGCTCGAGTACGTACAGCAGGCGCTCGATCACGGCGGCAGCCTGCGCGGCGCCAGCGACCGCCGGCTGCGCACGGTGCGTGTGGCGAAGGAGGCCTAGCGATCGCCGCCCGCTACGGCCCCGGCGACGCCTCCCGCGCGCCCCGCTACACGGGGGTGCGCACCTTCGCCCGCTGCCCTCACGTTCGCGAGACCGACGACGTCGACGTGGCGGTGGTGGGCGTGCCATTCGACACGGCCACGAGCTACCGTGCCGGCGCACGCTTTGGCCCGGAGGCGATCCGGGCCGGTTCCACGCTCCTGCGGCCGTACCACCCGGCGCTGAAGGTCGACGTCTTCGCGGGCCAGTCGGTCGTCGACTACGGCGACCTCGAGGTGACGCCGGGCAACGCCGAGCGGACGATGGAGCAGATCGCCGAGGGCCTCCGGCCGCTGCTGGCCGCGGGCGTCGTGCCGATCGTGCTCGGCGGCGACCACTCGATCGCGCTCGGTGAGCTGCGGGCCCAGGCCGAGGCCCACGGCCCGGTGGCGCTCGTGCTGCTCGACGCCCACGCCGACGTGTGGGACGCCTACTACGGCGAGCGGCTCTTCCACGGGACACCCTTCCGACGGGCGGTGGAGGAGGGACTGCTGCTGCCCGAGCGGTCGCTGCTGGCGGGGATGCGAGGGCCGCTCTACGCCGCGGCCGACCTCGAGGCGGCGACCGAGCTCGGCTTCGAGGTGCTCGACGACGAGCGGCTGCGGCAGCTCGGGCCGGAAGGGTACGGCGCACGCGTACGCGAGCGGGTCGGTGACGCGCCGGCGTTCCTGTCGTTCGACATCGACGTGTTCGACCCGGCCTTCGCGCCCGGCACCGGAACGCCCGAGGCGGCCGGCCTGACCCCGCGCGAGGCGCTCGGGTTCCTGCGCTCCCTCGCGGGCGCCCGCTTCGTAGGCTTCGACCTCGTGGAGGTGTCGCCGCCCTACGACGATTCCGGCCAGACAACCGCGATGCTGGCGGCCAACGTGGCCTACGAGTTCCTGGCGCTGACCGCGCTCGCGCCGTCGTGAACGGCGAGCGCGTCCGCAAGCGGGTCGTCGTGCGCGGCGACGTGCAGGGCGTGGCCTTCCGCGACAACACACGGCGTCAGGCGTCCTCTCGCGGTGTCGACGGCTGGGTCGCGAACCGCTCCGACGGAAGCGTGGAGGCGGTCTTCGAGGGCGACCCGGACTCGGTCCAGTCGATGGTCGACTTCTGCAAGGGCGGGCCCCGCGCGGCGGACGTGGACGACGTGGACGTGTCCGACGAGGAGCCCGAGGGCCTCTCGGGCTTCGAAGTGCGCTAGGGCTTCACCCACTACCAACGCTCGTCACTCCGCCGTTGCGCGCGCCTTCCTAGCGTCGCGAGCGTGGAGCGAAACCACGGCCAGGTGCTCGTCTGGGTCGTCGCGGCGGTGCTCGCGACGCTGGCCTTGGTGCGGATCGTCGGCGACGGCGAGCATGGGTCGGCCGGGGCGGCGCAGCCGATCCGGGTCGATCGCTCCGCGAGCGCTGCCGTGCCCGAGGGCGAGTCGGCCGGTTTCTACGTCCACGTAGCGGGCCGGGTGCGCCGGCCGGGGCTCTACCGAGTCCCGGCCAACGCCCGGGTGGCAGTCGCGATCGAACGCGCCGGCGGACCGGCGCCCGGCGCCGACGTGTCGGCGGTCAATCTGGCCGCCAGGGTCGAGGACGGCCAGCAGATCGTGTTGCCGCGCGCGGGAGCGGCAGGCGCGGGCGCGGCCACGGCGAGCGGGGCGCCGGGCGGCGCGCCGGGGGCTCCTGCCTCGAGCGGGGCGGGAGCCGGGGCCAAGCTGAGCCTCGCCCAGGCTTCCCAGGCGCAGCTTGAAGAGCTCGACGGCATCGGCCCGACCCTCGCCAAGCGCATCCTCGAATACCGCGACGCGAACGGCGGTTTTCGCTCCCTTGGCGAGCTGAAAGAGGTCGAGGGCATCGGCGTGAAGCGCTTTCAGTCGCTGAGCGAAGCAGTGGTCCCCTGAGCAGGGAACGGGTCGGTCGTTTCGCGGCCCGGCATCCCTGGCATCTCGGGGCGGCGTCCGTGGCGTCCGGGCTCGCTCTGGCCCCGCTCAACGGCGAGGTCGCGTTCGCCGCGGGCGCGGTGGCCGTCCTCGCGGTCGGCCTGCTCGCACCGCGCCTCGCTGTGCTGTCGTCTGCGCTCCTCCTTGCCGGGTGCGGCTTGGGAGAGGTCCGTCTGGCTGCGATCGACGCGCCGGCGCAGCGAGTTCGCGACGGCGCCCCGGTCGAAACGCGCGTGTACGTGCTCGGCCATCCCCGGCCGGCGCCCTTCGGGGCCTCGCTCGAAGTGGAGGTCAATGCCGGGCGGCTCGGCGGGGCGAGGCTGCTCGCACGCGTCCCCCGCTGGGTGAGGCTCCCGCGGGACGTCCCGATCGGCGGCGAGATCGCGGTGCGGGGCAGCCTGCGCGAGTTGCGAAGCCGGGACGGCGAGGGCTTCGACTTCGCTGCCCACCTACGACGGCGCGGGGTCGCAGGTGAGCTGCTCCTCGACCACGCGCGGGCGACCGGCCGCCGGCGGGGTGGCCTGGCAGGCGCCGTCGATCGTCTGCGCGTGCCGGCGGAGAACGCGGTGGCGGCGGGCATGGGCTCGGCCGAAGCGGCGCTGCTGCGCGGGATGGTGCTCGGGCAGGACGAGTCGATCCCCGAGCCGGTCCGGGAGGACTGGCGGGACTCGGGGCTCGCGCACCTGCTGGCGGTCTCCGGGCAGAACGTGATGCTGCTCGTCGCGCTGGCGCTTCCAGCGCTCGCGGCGGCGGGACTCGGTATCCGCGGCCGAGCCGCGGCCCTGCTGGCGCTGATCGCGCTCTACGTCCCGCTCGCGGGAGCCGGCCCGTCGCTCCAGCGGGCCGGGGTCATGGGCGCGGCGGGGATCGCCGCCCTGGCCGCCTCGCGACCGTCGTCCCGCACCTACGCCCTGCTGCTCGCCGCGGCGGCCACGCTCGCCCTCAATCCCCGCGCCTGCGGCGATCCCGCCTGGCAGCTCTCGTTCGCGGCCGTCGCCGGCATCGTCTGGATCGCGCCGCCGCTCTCGCGGGCGCTCAGAGAGGCCCTGTCGGCCCTGGCGCGCGAGGAGATCGCCGGCGCGCGGCCGCTGGGCCTTGCGTTCAGGGGGCTCGCCGACGGGGCGGCGCTCACAGTCGCGGCGACGCTCGCGACCGGGCCGCTGCTGGGCCATCACTTCGGCTCTGTCCCGCTGGCCGGGCTCCCCGCCAACCTGCTCGCGCTGCCGGCGGTCGCTCCCGCGATGTGGCTCGGGATGATCAAGGCGGCTCTAGGGCAGGCGGTGGCGCTCGGCAGTCCGCTTGGCGCTGTGGCCGTCGTGGCCGCCGGCGCCCTGGGCGCGCCCGCCGGTGCGTGTGTCTCGTACCTGGGCTGGCTCGCCGAGCGCTTCGCCGGTCTCCCGGGCGGGCAGCTCGAGCTCCCTCTGGACACGCCCCTCGCGGTGCTGGTTGCCTACGCCGCGATCGTTGCGGCCGTGGCGGGAGTCCGGCGGGCCGCCGGCCCGCTCGCGCCTCGGGCGGAGGAGGCGGCCGGCCGGTGGCGGCGCCTGCCGCCTGCGCGCAAGCTGGCGGTGGCCCTGATTGCCGCGGCGATCCTCGCCCTGATCGCGGCGCCCGCGCTGGCGCCGCCGCGGCCGCCCGGCAGCCTCACCGTCCGCTTCCTCGACGTGGGCCAGGGCGACGCGACGCTCGTGCAGCACCCCGACGGCACCGCGATCCTGTTCGACGGCGGCCCCCCGGAGGCCGGCGTAGAGCGCCTGCTGAGAGAGGCGGGCGTCACGCGGCTCGCCCTGGTCGTCGCCACGCACGCGTCGCGGGACCACCACGGCGGCCTGCCCGCCGTGCTCGAGCGCTTCCCGGTGGACCTCCTGCTCGACGGCGGCGACGGCACCCGCGACCCCGGCTTTCGCGAGGTGCTGGCCACGGCCCGGGACCGCGGGGTTCGCACTCTCCAGGGAAGGGCGCCGCTCTCCCTGCGCGCCGGAGGCCTGTCGCTGCACCTCCTCTGGCCGCCGCCAAGGCCGCCCGGCCCGCCGCCCGAGGACCCGAACCCGCGGGCGGTTGTGGCGATCGTCAGCTCAGGGGCGTTCGACCTCTTCCTGTCGGCCGACGCCGAGAGCGAGACGCTGGCACCGCTCCCGCTGCCGGAGGTCGACGTCATGAAAGTGCCGCACCACGGCAGCGCCGACACGGGGCTCCCGGACGTGCTCGAGGAGCTGCGCCCGGAGCTGGCCGCGATCGAGGTGGGCCCGAACACCTACGGCCATCCGGCGCCGTCCACCCTCGCCGCCCTGCGCGAAGCGGGCGTCCGCACCTACCGGACCGACCGCCACGGAACCGTCACGCTGACCGTCGAGGACGGGCGCATGAGCGTCGCGACGTCTCCGTAGGATGAACGGAGTGGCCGAGCTGAAGCCCGTCTACCTGGTTCACGGCGACGACGACGCCAGGATCGACGCCTGGCGGCTCCGTCTGAGGCGGCGGGCCGAGGCCGAGCGCGGGCCGGGCGGGCTCGAGGCGTTCGACGGTGCCGCCTCGACGCCGGATGAGGTGGCCGCCTCGCTCGCGGCTCTCACCTTCGACACCGGCGCCCGCTACCTGCTGGTCGACCACGCCGAGGCCTGGAAGGCCGGCGACCTCGGGCCGCTCGAAGGAGCCCTGAAGGAGCCGCCGCCGGACACCGTGCTGGTGCTGATCGTGCGCGGCAAGCCGCTCAAGCAGCTCGTCAAGCTCGTCGAATCGGCGGCCGGCGAGGTCCGGGAGGAGGCCGCTCCGAAGCCGTGGGAGCTTCCGAAGTGGGTCGCAGAGCGCGCCCGGGAGGAGGGTCTCGAGCTCGACAAGGAGGCGGCCAAGGCGTTGGTCACGTTGGCCGGCCCTGGCCAGCAGCGGCTGGCGAGGGAGGTCGAGAAGCTTGCGCTGGCCGTGCACCCGGCCGGCCGCGCCAGCGCCGAGGACGTCGAGCGGCTCGCGGCCGCCGACGCCGCGCCGCAGGCCTATGACCTCGCCGACGCCCTCGCGGCAGGCGACCTGGGCGCGGTGATGTCACTTGCCGAAGAGCTCGAGTCCCACGGCGAGCGCCCGGGCCGGCTGATGTTCCCCGTGGTACGCCGGCTGCGCGACGTGCAGCGCGCGGCCGCCCTGCTCGAGGCCGGAGTCTCCGAGCAGGAGGCCGCCAAGGCGCTCAAGGCGCCGCCCTGGCTGGCGAAGAAGACCGTCTCCCGCGCGAAGAAGGCGGACAGGGCCGCGCTGGAGCGCGCGCTGTGCGTGATGGCCGAGCTCGAGGTCGAGCTCCGCGGGGGCGGAGAGCGCCCAGTCGACGAGGACACGGCCTTCTCGCTGGCGCTGGCCCGGGCTGCCGCCTGACCATGGCGGAGGCGGGGCTGCGCGTGCAGGCGGCGCTGGTCCGCCGCGCCCTGAAGGATCCGCGGGTTCCTCGCCGGCACAAACTCCTGCTCGGCGCGGCGCTTGCGTACCTGGCGATCCCGTTCGACCTGATCCCGGACTTCATCCCGGTCCTCGGTCAGCTCGACGACGCCCTCGTGCTGGCGCTCGCCGTGCGCGGCCTGAAACGCGCCGCCGCCCGGCTCGACTAGGCCCCGGCGCCCATCGGCGGCCCGCCTCCGCCGTAGGGATACCACCACTCCTTGGGCGCGATCTTGGTCTCGATGTGCACGTGCTTGGTCTCCTGAAAGGCCTCGAGGCCCTCCTGCCCGAGCTCGCGTCCCATACCCGATTGCTTGAAGCCGCCGAAGGGCCCCGCGTCGTTGTCGGTGAGCGGGTCGTTGATCCACACCGTTCCTGCCTTGATCTCGCGCAGGCAGCGCACCGCGGTCTCGAGGTCGCGGGTGTAGACGTTCGCGCCCAGCCCGAACCTGGTGCCGTTGGCGAGCTCGATCGCCTCTTCGAGCGAGGAGACGGGCACTATCGGCGCCACGGGTCCGAAGGTCTCCTCACGCAGCAGCTCGGTCTGCGCAGGGGCGCCCGTGACCACCGCGGGAGAGTAGAAGTAGCCGCGCTCCCGGCCGGCGCGGTCACCGCCGATCACGAGCTCCGCGCCGGCCGACACGGCGGCGCCGACCTGTGCCTCGACCTTGTCGCGCTGCGCGGCCGACACCATCGGCCCGATGTCGGTGCTCTCGGCCAGCGGGTCGCCGATGCGAAGCGAGCGCGTGTGGTCGACGAAGGCCTCGAGGAAGTCGTCGTAGACCTCGTTTGCCACGTAGAAGCGCTCGGCCGAGGTGCAGACCTGGCCGGAATTGAGGTACGCCGCCCAGGCCCCGCCGCGGGCCGCGACCTCCACGTCGCCGGCCCCGTCGGCGCAGACGATGAACGGGTCCTTTCCGCCCAGCTCGAGGTTCACCCGCGCCACCCGCTCGGCGCAGGCCGCCGCGATCCGCTTGCCGGTCTCGACCGATCCCGTGAACGCCACGCAGTCGACTCCCGGATCGCGCACGATCGCCTCGCCCACGTCGCCGCCCCCGGCGAGCAGGCTGACGGCACCCCCCGGCAGCGGCTCCAGGCAGTCGGCCAGCATCAAGGTGGACAGCGGGGTGAGCTCCGACGGCTTCGCCACCACGGCGTTTCCCGCCGCCAGCGCGGGAGCCAGCTTCCAGGCCAGGAGGAGCAGCGGGTAGTTCCAGGGCACGATCGCCGCGACCACGCCCATCGGCTCCTTCACGACCAGCGAGAGCTGGGTCGACTCGATCGAGGGGATCACCCGGCCCGCGAAGTTGCGGCCCATCTCGGCGTAGTAGTCGAACGCCGCGGCGGTCCAGCCGACCTCGTCGGAGTTCTCGATCAGCGGCTTGCCGCCTTCGAGAGTCATCACCCGGGCGATCTCGTCGGTGCGGGCTCGCAGCCGCGTCGCGACCTCGTGCAGCACCTCGCCGCGCTCCACCGCGGGCGTGGCGCCCCACTCGCGAAAGCCCTCGTGCGCCGCCGCCACCGCGGCGTCGATCTGCTCGGGCGACGCCGTGCCGACGCTGGCCACGGTCTCCTCGGTGGCGGGGTTCTCGACGTCCAGGGGAGGGCCGTCGCCCGCAGCCTGCTCGCCGCCGATCAGAAGCCGGGTCTCCATGTGCGGCGAGCATAACCAGGCCGCTTTAGAGTGCTCCGCCATGCTTCCGCGTGCTCGTCGAACCGGCGTCATCGCCGTGGCCACCGCACTCCTTTCGCTGGGCCTCGCCGCCGGGGTGACGGCTCGGATCATCAACGGCACGGCCCGCGGCGACCGGTTGACGGGCACCGCCAGGGCCGACGTCCTTCGGGGGAAGGCCGGCCGGGACGTGCTGCGTGGGCTGCGCGGCAATGACCGGCTGTTCGGCGGGCGCGGGGTGGACCGGCTGGC
>DATACN010000266.1:0-9871 GCA_036258995.1 Thermoleophilaceae bacterium
GCCGAGATCGTGCTCGACTTCTTCGACCAGCTCAAGTCGCGAACCAAGGGCTACGCCTCGCTCGACTACGAGGTGCTCGGCATGCGTCCCGGCGACCTCGTGAAGCTCGACATCCTGCTCGCAGGGGACAAGGTCGACGCCCTGTCCATGGTGGTCCACAAGGACAAGGCCTACGGCGCCGGGCGCACCCTCACCGAGCGGCTGCAGAAGCAGATCCCGCGCCAGCAGTTCGAGGTCGCCATCCAGGCGGCCATCGGATCGAAGATCATCGCCCGCGAGTCGGTCAAGCCGATGCGCAAGGACGTGATCGCCAAGTGCTACGGCGGCGACGTGACGCGCAAGCGCAAGCTGCTCGAGAAGCAGAAGGCCGGCAAGAAGCGCATGAAGCAGGTGGGCCGCATCGAGGTACCGCAGGAGGCCTTCCTCGCCGTGCTCGAGCTGAGCGGAGACGGCAAGGGCTGACGCCGCCGGTCGTCCTCGTCCACGCCGGCATCTGCGACAACCGGATGTGGGACCGGTTGGCCGCGGAGCTCGGCAGCACCTACGCGCCGGTTCGCCACGAACTGCGCGGCTTCGGGAACACTCCGCTGCCGGCCGAGGGCCGTGTCTCCAACACCGCTGACCTGGCCGCGTCGATCGAGCAGCCCTCGGTGCTCGTGGGAGCGTCCTACGGCGGTCAGGTCTGCCTGGAGCTCGCGGCGGAGCGACCGGAGCTGGTCCTGGGGCTCGTGCTGCTCGCGGCCGTGATCCCCTGTCACGACTGGTCTTCCGAGGCCGAGGCGTTCTTCGAGGAGGAAGAGCGACTGCTCGAGGCCGGCGACGTCGACGCCGCGACCGAGCTGAACGTCTCGTTCTGGGCCGGCACAGCGGAGCGGAGCGTGAAGAAGCTGGTGGGGGAGATGCAACGCCGGGCGTTCGAGCTGCAGCTCGGGTCCGCGGCTGAGGTCACGGAGCCGGAGCGGATCGAGCTCGGCTCGATCACCGCTCCAACGCTCGTTGTCACGGGCGACCGCGACATCGATGACTTCAAGCGGATGGCCGACCGCTTGGTGGCCGGGCTTCTCAGCGCCAAGCGGGCGACGATCGCGGGCGCCGGCCACCTGCCCGCGCTCGAGCGGCCGCGCGAGACGGCCGAGCTCCTAGCCGACTTCCTCGAGCAGCTGGCGTGAGCTGTGGGAGAAGAGCTGGCCGTTGACCCAGGGAGCGCCGGTGCGCAGCAGCTCGCGGAGTCCGCCGGCCGGGCCCGGGCGGGCGAAGAGGAAACCCTGGCCGCGCTCGTAGCCGAGCGCCCGCAGCCTCTCGAGCTGCTCGGGCGTCTCGATGCCCTCGGCCACCACGCCGAGACCGAGCGAGCGGGTCACGTCCCGAACCGCCGCGACGATGCTGGCGTCGCCGGGCCGGTCCACCAGGCCGTCCACGAAGGAGCGGTCGACCTTCACGACGTCGACCGGGAAGCGGCGCAGGTAGCTCAGCGACGAGTAGCCGGTGCCGAAGTCGTCGAGGCTGAGCGTCACGCCCAGTGCCTTGAGCTCCTCTAGCAGGACCACCGCCCGGTCGGCGTCCTGCATCAGCACTGTCTCCGTGATCTCGAGGCAGAGGCTGCTCGGCTCCAGGTTCATCTCCTCGAGGGTGTCGGCCACCAGGCGCACCAGGCCGGGGTGGGCGAGCTGCCGGGTGGAGAGGTTGACCGAGATCTTGATCGGCCAGCCGAAGGTCCGCAGGTCGGCCGCCTCGCGGCACGCCTCACGCAGCACCCAGGCCCCGAGCGGGACGATCAGCCCCGTCTCCTCGGCGACCGGGATGAACTCGCCCGGCGAGACCAGGCCGCGCGCGGGATCACGCCACCGCACCAGCGCCTCGGCGCCGGTGATGTCGCCGTTGTCCAGGTCCACCTCGGCCTGGTAGAAGACCTCGAGCTGCTCCTTCTCGATCGCCGCGCGCAGCGCGTTCTCCACGTGCAGCCGGCGAAGCGTGAGCGCCCGCATGCTCTCGTCGTAGACCTCGACGCGAGCCTTGCCGCGCTCCTTGGCCCGGTACATGGCTGCGTCGGCGTTCTCGAGCAGGTCGGTGGGGGTCGAGTCCTGCTCACCCAGGGCAATGCCGATGCTGGCCGAGACCACCATTTGACCGCTCTCGAGCATGATCGGGGCCTCGATCGCGGTGGCGATCCGCTCGGCGACGAGCGAGGCCTCGTCGGCGTGCTTGACCTCGCAGACCACCGCGAACTCGTCACCGCCGAGCCGGCCCACGCTGTCGGTGCCACGCAGAGACTGGTCGAGCCTGCCGGCGATCGTCGTGAGCACCCGGTCGCCCGCCTCGTGGCCGAGCGAGTCGTTGATCATCTTGAAGCGGTCGAGGTCCATGAACAGCACGGCGACCGTCCCGCCGCTGCGCCGAACGCGTGCCAGGGCCATGCTCACGCGGTCGAGGAAGAGGGTGCGGTTCGGCAGACCCGTGACCGGATCGTGGAGCGCCTGGTGCGTGAGCTGCGCCTCGATGCGCTCGCGCTCGGTGACGTCCTCGACCGTGCCCACGCAGCCGACGATGGCCCCGTGGTCGTTGCGAAGGGCCGCCGCGCGCGACTCACCCCATCGCTGCTTGGCCCCGTTGCCGATGCGAAAGCGGAACACGTCAGCCTTCTGCCCGCGCGCCACGCTGACCCAGGCCGCCTCGACGGCGGCACGGTCCTCGGGATGGATCGCCGCGCGCCAGCCGGGCTCGAGCGAGCCGGATACGCGCAGGATGTCGCGGAAGCGGGCGTTGGCGTAGACGCAGCGCGCCTGCGAGTCGAGCTGGAAGATGCCCACCGGCGAGGATGCCGCCAGGGTCCGGAAGCGCTGCTCCGAATCGTGAAGCGCCTCGACGAGCTTCTCGGCCCGCAGCTTGGAACGGTGGAGGAAGGCCACCAGCAGCAACAGCATCAGCCCGGCGGCCGAGCCCCCGATCAAGAGCAGGTATGGCGGGACGGCCGCGGCAATCGCGGACATAGCGGATTTATCGGCTCGGCTTTATGTCGCCCTTAGGGCGCGCGCGTAGCTTGACCGGCCCGTGACGACCGAAGCCCCGCCGGAACCGGCTCTGGCGCCGGACCCCACGCTCGACTCGCTGCAGCAGTTCCTGGACGGCATCGCCAAGACCCGTCTTCTGACCGCGGCCGAGGAGATCGCGCTCGCCAGGCGGATCGAGCGCGGCGACCTGGCTGCCAAGGAACGGATGATCGAGGCCAACCTGCGCCTGGTCGTCTCGATCGCCAAGCGCTACCGGAACCAGGGCCTGCCCTTCCTGGACCTGATCCAGGAGGGATCGATCGGGCTGGTGCGCGCGGTCGAGAAGTTCGACCACCGCAAGGGCTTCAAGTTCTCGACCTACGCCACCTGGTGGATCCGCCAGGCGATCTCCCGGGCGCTGTCCGACAAGGGCCGCACGATCCGGATCCCGATCCACATCGACAACGTGCTGAAGAAGCTCGACGGCGCCCAGCGCCGGCTCCAGGCCGGCGGCGACCGCGATCCAAGCGTCGAGGAAGTCGCGGCCGCGGCCGGAGTCGATCCCGAGGAGGCGGACCTGATCATGCGCGCTGCCCAGCCGCTCGTCTCGCTCGACAAGCCGGTGGGCGACGACTCCGACGCCGCCGAGTTCGGCGACCTGATCGAGGACGACCGCACGCCTTCCCCATTCGAGGTGGCGGCCGAGACGCTCATGCACGAGCGCCTGACCGAGGCGCTCGAGAACCTCTCCTACCGCGAGCGCCGGGTGGTCGAGATGCGCTACGGCCTTCGCGACGAGCAGGCCCGCACCCTCGACCAGGTGGCGCGCGTCTTTGGTCTCACGCGCGAGCGCACGCGTCAGATCGAGGAGGGCGCGATCCGCAAGCTCGGCTCGCTGGCCGAGGCGCAGGCGCTTCGGGACGCGGCCTAGGCTCCGGCCGCTGCCTAGACTCTCCGGCCGCATGCCGGTCGACGCGAGCGCCAAGGGGAAGAAGTACGACCCGTACACATACGAGGTCGGCAAGGAGAAGATCCGCGAGTACGCCCACGCGGTCGGTGAGGACAGCCCGATCTACTTCGACCGAGAGGCCGCCAAGGCCGCTGGCTTCCGCGACATCCCCGCGCCGCCGATGTTCGCCGCCGTCTACTCGGCCGGCTCTGTGGGCCCCGCGGTGATCGATCCCGAGGTCGGGATCAACCTGGCGATGATGGTGCACGGGGGCCAGGAGTTCGTGTGGGGCGAGCCGGTGTGCGCCGGCGACACGATCACGACCGAGACCGAGGTCAAGGACATCGAGGAGCGCGACGGCAAGGGCTTCTACGTGTTCGAGTCGGTTTCGCGCAACCAGGACGGCCGGCAGGTCGTGCGGGCGACCTGGACCAACATCGTGAGGGGGGTCTGACGGGATGAAGGTCGACCTCAAGGTCACGCCCGACAAGTACGTGCCGCACCGCTACGCCGGCGCCTCGGGCGACTTCAACCCGATCCACATCGACCCGGAGTTCGCGCAGCAGGTCGGGCTGCCGCGCAACATCCTGCACGGCCTCTGGTCGATGGCCCAGGTGGCGCGGGCCAACGTCGCGGCCGCCGGCGGGGACCCGCGCGCGCTGAAGCGGCTGTCCGTGCAGTTCCGGGGCATGGGCTTCCCCGAGCAGGAGATCGCCGTGACCGGCGAGGTCAAGGAGGAGCGCGACGGCCGCGTGGTGATCGACACTGTGGCCGAGCAGGACGGCAACCAGATCATCCGCAACGCCGAAGCCGAGCTCGAAGTCCAGAGCGGCTCCTAACCTTGTCGCCGTGGAGATCACCCCGCGGCAGAGCTTTATCCTGAGGAAGGTCGTGGAGGGGCACGTGGAGCGCGACCAGCCGGTCGGCTCCAAGTGGATCGCCGACCAGGACGACGTGCCCTGGGGGCCGTCCACGATTCGCTCCGAGTTGGCGCGGCTCGAGGAGGCAGGACTGCTCCAGCACCCCCACACCTCGGCGGGCCGTGAGCCCACCGACGCGGGCTACCGCTACTACGTCGACGACTTGCTCGCCGAGGGCCGGCTGCCGGTGCCGCGCAGTGGCGTGGAGCTGCCGGCGATGCGGCGAGAGGTCGACGACGCGATGCGCGCGACCACCGAGCAGTTGTCGCAGGTCACGAACCTGCTGGCGCTCGTCACCGCGCCGCCGATCGAGACGGCCACGATCCACCGGGTCGAGGTGCTGCTGCTGCAGCCTCAGGTGGCCATGGTGGTCGTGATCACCTCCACGGGCGGTGTCACGAAGCGGGTCATCTCCTACGACCAGCCGGTCGACCCCGGACTCGTGGACTGGGCCGCCAGCTACCTGAACGAGGTGCTCGGCGGCATGGACGTCGGCGCCCGCATGGTCGCCTCGAGGCTCGAGGCGCCCGAGCTGCCCACCGCCGAGCGGGCCTTCCTCGCGACCCTGGCTCCGGCCTTCACCGAGCTCGAGGACACCGCCCAGCGCGCGCTGTTCATGGACGGGGCGTCGCGCCTGATGTCCGAGCACCGCTTCCAGGAGCTGTCCCAGATCGCCGGGCTGATGGACGCGCTGGAGCACCGCGTGACCCTGCTCTCGGTGCTGCGGCAGTCGCTCGAGGAGCCCAGCGTGTTCCTGCGCATCGGCGAGGAGAACCCGGCGCCCGAGCTCCGCTCGCTCAGCATCGTGGCCAGCGGCTACGGCCTGGCCCGGCGCAACCTGGGCGCGGTGAGCGTGGTCGGGCCGGTCCGGATGGACTACCCGCGCGCGATCGTGGCAGTGCGGCAGGCGGCGGGCGAGCTGTCGCGCTTCGTGGCCGAGGTCTACGACGAGTAGGGCGATGCGGCGCGATCCCTACGAGGTTCTGGGCGTCCCCCGGGACGCCGACGAGAGTCAGGTCAAGAAGGCCTTCCGCGCGCTCGCCCGCGAGCTCCACCCCGACGTCAACAAGCACGACCCGGCCGCGGAGGAGAAGTTCAAGGAGGCGGCCGAGGCCTACGAGATCCTCAGCGACGCCGAGCGCCGCTCGATCTACGACCGCTTCGGCTTCGAGGGCCTCGACTCCCGAGGCTACGCTCCCGCCGGGCACGGCTTCGGTTCGTTCGGCGACATCTTCGACGCGTTCTTCGGCGGCGACCCGTTCGGGTTCGGGCGCGGGGGCTTCGGTGGCGGGCCGGGGCCCGTTCAGGGGGGCGACGCGGCGGTCGAGGTCGAGGTGACGCTCGAGCAGGCCGCGCGCGGCGTGCAGGTCGAGGTCGGCTACGAGCTGGTGGACACCTGCGAGCGCTGCCACGGCAACGGCGCCGAGCCCGGCACGCCTATCGAGACCTGCCCCCGCTGCGAAGGCACGGGGCAGCTCCGCAGCGTGACCCGCACGGCCTTCGGGCAGCTCGTGCGCTCGCACCCGTGCGACCAGTGCGGGGGCGAGGGCAAGGTGGCCTCCGAGCCCTGCACCTCCTGCGGCGGACGCGGCCGGCGCGCGGTCCGCAAGAACCTCTCGGTCGACGTGCCCGCGGGAATCGCGGACGAGCAGCGCATCCGCCTGACCGGCCGCGGCCACGCGGGCGAGCGGGGCGGGCCGCCCGGCGACCTGTACGTGCTGGTTCGCGTGGCCGAGGACGAGCGCTTCCTGCGCGACGGCAGCGACCTCATGACCGCGGTCGACGTCCCGGCGCCGGCGGCCGCGCTCGGCACGACGGTCACCGTTCCCACCCTCGAGGGCGAGCGCGATGTGGAGGTCCCCGCCGGCACCCAGCCCGGAACGGTGGTCACCCTGCGCGGGCTGGGGATGCCGAGCCTGGGCCGCGCGCGGCGCGGCGATCAGCGGGTCGTGCTGAACGTGGTGATCCCCCGCAACCTCGACGCCCGGCAGCGCGAGCTGCTCGAGGAGCTCCACGGGAGCCTCTCCGAGCACAACCTGAGCGAGCCGGAGGACGAGTCGCTGCTGCGCAAGGTCAGGCGGGCGTTCCGCTGATCAGGCTGGCGGTGCGGGCCCCCGCCGACGCGGCGGAGGCGGTCCTGGCCGCACTGCTGGAGCTGGCGCCGTCGGGGGTCGAGCAGGTGGACGGTCCCGGGTGGGTGGAGTACGCGGTCTACGGAGCGCCGGGGGAGCTTCCGGAGCTGGCCGAAGGCCAGGCCGAAGTGGGAGGGGTCGAGGTGCTTGTGAGCGGGCGCGAGGTGCCTGACGACTGGGCCGAGCGCTGGAAGCGATTCCACGCGCCGGTGCTGGTGGGTGGCCGCATCTGGGTGCGCCCGCCATGGGAGGAGCCGGCGGTGCGACCTGGCGTGATCGACCTGGCGATCGACCCCGGCCGCGCCTTCGGGACCGGCTCGCATCCGACGACGCGAATGTGCCTCGAGCTCCTGCTGGACCTGGAGCCGCGCGGCTCGTTCGCGGACCTGGGCTGCGGCTCGGGGGTGCTGGCGATAGCCGCTGCGCGGCTGGGCTTCGGGCCGGTGATGGCAGTCGACTCCGATCGCGGCGCGGTGGAGGCGACCGTGGCAAATGCGCGGGGTAACGGGGTGGCGCTGGACCGGGTGGAGCGCTGGAACCTGCGCGAGCAGGCCCCGCCGCCCGCGGATGTCATGGCCGCCAACCTGATGCGGCCGCTGCTGTTGCGGGTGGCGGAGCTGCTCCCGGCCGCCCCGTCTGCGGCGATCGCCTCCGGTCTCCTGGACGAGGAGGCAGGTGAGGTGGGTGCTGCGTTCGAGCGCCTCGGGCTGCAAGAAAGGCGGCGCTTGAGCGACAGGGGTTGGACAGCACTGTTACTGGCCACTCGCGATTGACCGCGAACGTCCATTTGTGGTGCCTATAGGCACCAATTCCGGACGTTCGCCGAAATGGACTAGCTGACCACGCGCTGCGACAGGATGCCGGCCACCTCCTGCCACCAGGCCACTGCGGCCGGATCCTCCGCCCGGTGGATGCGTTCGCGGCAGTAGCGGAAGAGCTGGCGCGGGCCGCCGGCCGCCACCCTGCCATCGCCGCTCACCGCGAATCGCCCGTCCTCGAGCTGGACGAGCGCGCCGGGATGCCCGCGCCGCACGCGCAGCTGCCGCGCCACGGGAATGCCGTCGACCGACTCGGGCCGCTCGGGCTCCCCGAACTCGGCCTTCCAGGGCTGCACGGTGAAGATCGGCGTGCGGCCATGGATGCGCAACTCGACGGGCTCCGGCACGCCGATGGGGCCGTCGCGCCAGCGTTCGAACAGCCCCTCAACCTCCTCGCGCGCTTGCTGGCGGACCAGGATGTGGAGCCGGTCGCCGCCCTTGATTGTGGTCGATCCGCGCGGGAGCAGCGCCTGCTCGCCGCGGACGATCACGTTGACCAGGGCCTCGCGGGGCAGGCCGAGCTCGTTCACGAGCCGGCCGGCCACCGCGTCGTTCTCGCCCACGGGGAACTCGAAGACCTCCGCGCCGAGTTGCCGGATCGTTCCGACCTCCAAAAGGGGTCGCGGTAGCGCGGGCTCCTCGGTGGACAGGCCGAGGGCGCGCGACAGCGGTTCGAAGGTGACGCCTTGGATCAGCGTCGAGGTCAGCACCACGAAGAAGACGATGTTGAAGAACGACTCTGCGTTGGGCACGCCCTCGAGCACCGGGAAGGTGGCGAGCACGATCGGTACGGCCCCGCGCAGGCCGGCCCAACCAAGGAGCAATCGCTCGCTCAGGCGGAAGCGAGCTCCCATCGTCGCCAGGAGCGCGGCGAGCGGCCGCGCGGCGAACATGAGCACCGCCGCCACGAGCAGGGCCTCGCCGGCGATGCCTCCGAACTCGCTGGGGAAGACCAGCAGGCCGAGGGTGAAGAAGACGGCGATCTGGCTCACCCAGGCCAAGCCGTCGTGGAAGTCCGCCACCGTCCGCCGGGCCGGGATCTGACCGCTCCCCATCGCCAGCCCGGTCAGGTAGACGCTGAGGAAGCCCGAACCGGCGATCACGTCGGCGACCCCGAACGAGAGCGCCGCGGTGGCGATCGACGCCACGGGATACAAGCCGCTCGTCCCGAACTGGGCTCGCCGGAAGCCCTCGATCGCCAGGCGGCCCACGACCACGCCCACCACCACGGCGATCGCGAGCTCCTGGACCCCGAGCGCGATCATGTCCCAGATCCCGAACGACGGGTCGTCGATGACCTCGATCAGCCCCAGCACCAGCACGATCGCGACCGGGTCGTTGAGGCCCGACTCGCCTTCCAGCAGGCGCGCCAGCCGGCGGGGAATGCTCGACCCGCGCAGCACCGAGAACACCGCGGCGCCGTCGGTCGCCGCGACGATCGACCCGAGCAGCAGGCCTTCCTCCGTATCGAGGTCGAGCAGCCAGCTCGCCGCGAGCCCGACGATGACCGCGGTCACGATGGTCCCGATGAGCGCAAGCGCGACGCTCGGCACGATGACCGGGCGTATCTCGTCCCACCCGGCGGCCAGTCCTCCCTCGAACAGGATCAGGGCGAGGGCCACGATCCCGATCGTCCGGGCCAGCTCCACGTCGGCCATCGAGTCGCCGAACGTCACGAGCCCCGTCACGTCGGATCCGAGCACCATCCCCAGGCCCAGGAACAGCACGAGGCCCGGCACGCGCAGACGCCCCGCGATCAGCGACGCGCCGATGCCCAGCGCGAGCAGGGCGCCGGCCAGGAGGATCAGCAGGCCGTCGGACATGGGCCCGCGAGTCTAGGTTCGTCGCGCAAATAGACTGAGCGCGATGGCCCTGATCGACCAGGTCCAGGACGACGTCAAGCAGGCCATGAAGGCCGGTGAGCGCGAGCGCGTTCATGCCCTTCGCCTGATCGCGAACGAGCTCCAGAAGGCCGCGAAGGAAGGCGCAGATGACGACGTCGCCGTGCTTCAGCGGGAGCGAAAGCGCAGGCTCGAAGCGGCTGAGGCCTACCGCGAAGGCGGCC
>DATACN010000267.1:0-3063 GCA_036258995.1 Thermoleophilaceae bacterium
ACCTGCTTGTTCGGGTAGAACCCGAACACCGCCAGGTTTCCACGCGTGCCCACGACCCGTCCGTCCGCGTGGACCGCGCCGAACGCCTCGCAGGCGTCCTCCACGATCCACAGGCCCGTGTCGGCCGCCAGCCGCTCCAGCGCCGGCATGTCGGCCGGGTAGCCGAACACGTGCACGGGCAGCAAACCTGTCGCCCGCTCTCCTACGGCGTCGGCGGCAGCCTCCGGGTCGATGTTCAGCGTGCGGCGGTCGATGTCGCAGAAGACCGGCTTCGCGCCCTCGTACAGCAGGCAGTTGGCGGAGGCGACGAAGCTGAACGGCGTGGTAACCACCTCGTCGCCTGGCTCGACGCCGGCGGCGCGGACCGCCAGGTGGAGCCCCGCGGTGCCGCTCGACACAGCGGAGACGTGGCGGGCGCCGAGCCGCCGCCCCAGCGCTTCCTCGAGCTCCGGCAGCAGCGGCCCCAGCGCCAGCCTGCCCGAGCGCAGGGACTCGAGGACCCGCCGCTCCTCCTCCTCTCCGACCGCCGGCCGGGCGAGGGGGATCTGCTCGTCGGTCACGAAGGGGCTGCCTCGGGGGCCGCTCGGACGCGCTTGTGCTCGGCACGCCCGGGCAGCATGCCGGCCTCGAGCGAGTCCACGAGCGCCTCCCAGCTCGCCTCGATGATGTTCTCGGACACTCCGATCGAGCCCCAGGTGTCGGAGCCGTCGCTGGCGTCGAGCAGAACGCGGGTCACGGCGGCGGTGCCCTTGCGCTCGTCGAGGATGCGCACCTTGAAGTTGACGAGCTCGATGTCGCGCAGGTGGGGGTAGCGCTCGCCGATCGCCCCGCGCAGCGCCCGGTCCAGGGCGTTGAGGGGCCCGTTGCCCTCGGCCGTGCATACGTAGCGCTCGCCGTCGACCCAGATCTTGATCGTGGCATCGGTTCGGACCTTGCCGTCCTCGAGCTTCTCCGCGACCACCCGCCAGGCCTCGAGCCGGAACAGCGGCTCGTACTCGCCCGACTCCTTGCGGATCAGCAGGTCGAAGGAGCCGTCGGCCGCCTCGAGCTGGTAGCCCCGGCTCTCGAGCTCCTTGACGCGCTCCACGACGCGCGTGGCGGTGACGTCGTCCACGTCGGCCCGCGCCTGGACGGTGCCCTTGCCGGCCAGCTCCGACACGAGCACCCGCCGGTCGGCGCCGACCTCGGCCGGGTCGACGTGCTCGAACGTGCGCGAGTCGCGGCTGACGCCGGCCACGTGCATTCCGCCCTTGTGCGCGAAGGCGTTGGCCCCCACGTAGGGCTGGTTCGGGTTCGGCGTGACGTTGCAGAGCTCGTCGACGAGGTGGGCGACCTCGGTTAGCCGCCGCAGCCGCTCGGGCTCGATGCAGTCGTGCCCCATCTTGAGCTGGAGCGCCGGGAGGATCGAGACCAGGTTGGCGTTCCCGCAGCGCTCGCCGTAGCCGTTCATCGTGCCCTGTACGAGCCGGGCCCCGCCCTGCACCGCGATCAGCGCGTTGGCGACCCCGCAGCCGGCGTCGTCGTGGGTGTGGATCCCCACCTGGATGTCGAGCTCGCGCGCTACGCGCGACGTCGCCTGCCAGACGTCGGCCGGCAGCGAGGCGCCGTTGGTATCGCAGAGGGTCACGTTCTCCGCGCCTGCCTCCGCCGCCGCCCGCAGGCAGCGCAGGGCGTAGTCGGCGTCGTCGCGGAAGGCGTCGAAGAAGTGCTCGGCGTCGTAGATCACGCGCTTGCCCTCCCCCACCAGGAACCCGACCGAGTCGGCGATCATCCGGAGGTTCTCCTCGGGATCCACCTTCGTGACCTTCTCGAGGTGGAGCGACCAGGTCTTCCCGACGAGCGTGCAGACCGGGGCGAACCCTTCGGCCAGCAGCCGCAGCGCTGGATCGTCGGAAGCCGAGCTGTCGCGCCGGCGGGTCATGCCGAAGGCGGCGATCTGGGCGTTCTCGAAGCTCTCGCGCGAGAGCAGGTCGAAGAGCGCCTCCTCCTTGGGGTTCGAAGCCGGGAAGCCGGCCTCGATCAGGTGGATCCCGAGGCTGTCGAGTGCGTGCGCCACACGCAGCTTCTCGTCCACGGACAGCGACATACCCTCCCCCTGCATCCCGTCGCGGAGGGTGGTGTCGTAGAGGACTATGCGCTCGCTCACGCCTGCGACGGTACCGGCACCACGTCGAGCCATTCGGCGTAGCGCTCGGCTCGGCCGTGCAGGGCGTCGTCGAACACGCCCTGTATCTCACGCGTTATCGGGCCGGGCGGGCCGATCTCGAGGTCGTCGACCTCGCGCAGCGGCGTCAGCTCGGCGGCGGTCCCGGTCAGGAACACCTCGTCGGCCAGCGGCAGCTCGGCCCTCGCGATGTCGCGCTCGACGACCTCGTAGCCCAGGTCGCGCGCGATCTGCATGACCGACTTGCGGTTGATGCCGTCGAGGATGCTGGCGGACTGCGGCGGTGTGGCGATCACGCCGTCCTTCACCACGAAGACGTTCTCGCCCGTGCCTTCGCAGACGTGGCCTTTGTCGTCGAGCAGGATGGCCTCCTCGTAGCCGGCCTTGATCGATTCGATCTTGGCGAGCACGGAGTTCAGGTATTGGCCGCTCGCCTTCGCGTGCGGCACCAGTCCCGCCGGCGAGATGCGCCGCCATGAGGAGACCTTCGCGCGCACGCCGTTGCGCTTGCCCTCCTCGCCCAGGTAGGGCGGCCACACCCAGACCGCGATCATGGCTTCGACCCGGTTCTCGAGCGGGTTGAGACCCATCGGCCCCGTGCCGCGGAACACGAGCGGCCGGATGTAGCAGCTCTTGAAGCCGCTGCGCACGATCAGCTCGTGAGTGGCCTCCCGGAACTGCTCCTTCGAGTACGGCGGATCCATGTAGTACAGGCGGCACGAGCTCTCGAGCCGCTCGAGATGGGAGTCGTGGCGGAAGATCGCGGTCCCTCGTTCGGTCTCGTAGGCGCGGATGCCCTCGAAGACGGCCGTGCCGTAGTGGAGCGCGTGGGTGAGTACGTGCACCTTCGCGTCGTCCCAGCCGACGAACTCCCCGTTCATCCAGATGAGGTCCGCGTG
>DATACN010000268.1:0-1857 GCA_036258995.1 Thermoleophilaceae bacterium
TCGATCGAGCGGGCGGATACCCGCCCGGCGGCGCCATCCGAGCCGCCGGCCGGCCCAGCCGCGGTTGAGCCCCTGCAGCTGCTGCCCGACTGGGGTCCCCCCGTCCCGCTGAGCGCTCCGCCGCCCGAGGCACGCAGCAGGCGGTCCAGGCCGGAGAAGTCGACAAGCCGGGGCAGCTCACGCCGGGCCGGCGATCCGACAGAGCAGCCGGCTCCCGCCGCTGCGGCGCCGGCTGAGCCACCCCAGGACGAGACGGCGTCGGCGCCGCCGCCGGTCGGCCTGACGCTGAAGGAGTCGGCCGACCGGCCGCCCGCATTGACGGTCGATTCCGTTGCTCCGCCGCGACTTACCGCCGCGATACCGGCGCCGCGCGCCCAGCCCGAGGGAGGAATCGCGCCGGTCCTCGACGCGGTGAAGGAGCTGGTCCGCGCCGGATAGTCTGCCGCCCGATGGCGGGGCGGAGAGAGAAGCCGGGCGCGGTCGAAGGCGACTTCCTCGAGTCGCTGATGGACACGAGCCTCTACTCGATGGGGGCCTACTTCTCCGACCAGCACCCCGACCTCGTGGATGAGGTCATCGCCCAGAGCGAGGCGATCGAGCGCACCGGCCTGGCGGCCTACGCGGACGAGCATGAGCTCGGGATCGAGGAGTGCTTCGAGACGCTCCTCACCGGGCTGGCGGTGCGCTACTACAACGCGGTGGCGGGTTAGCCTCGTACGCGAAATCGGGCTGGCCGGATTTGAACCGGCGACCTCTCCGACCCGAACGGAGCGCGCTACCAAACTGCGCCACAGCCCGAGCGGCCTAGGGTACAGCCGGGACTCGGTCGGTGGCGGTGGCGGAACTCGGCCGGTGTCCGTGGTGTTATGCCGGGGATGCGGCTGCGACCTCTTCACCTGCTCTGCGCCTCCCTGCTCGCGTTCGGGGCCGGGCTCGCCTGCGACTCGGGCGAGGACGGCGAAGCGGGAGCGCGCACGATGGCGCAGCCCGAGCCGACCACCGACACGACTCGAACCGAGCGGCCCGCCGCCCGGCCGGCCCAGCGGGTTCGCGGCATCCGGCTGCGCCGGATCGGGCGCTTCGATCAGCCCACCTACATCGCCGCCCCTCCGGGCGACCGGCGCCGGCGCTACGTGGTCGAGCGCGAGGGCCGCATCCGGGTCATGCGGGGGCGACGGGTGCTTCGCCGGCCGCTGCTCGACATCAGCGGGCGCGTCCAGACGGGGGGCGAGAGCGGGATGCTGTCGATGGCCTTCGCGCCGGACTTCTCGCGTTCGAGGCGCTACTTCGTGTACTTCACGGACAACGGCGGCGATCTTCGGATCGAGCAGTTCCGCACCCGGCGCTCCAACCCGGAGCGGACGGCGCCCGGGTCCCGCCGCGTCGTCATCCGCGAGCCCCACTTCCGCTTCAACCACAAGGGCGGTCAGGTCCAGTTCGGCCCGGACGGCATGCTCTACACCGGCTTCGGCGACGGCGGCGGCAGCAACGACCCCGACCGCGCGGGCCAGGACCTCGGCACGCTGAAGGGCAAGCTGCTGCGGATCGACCCGCGCCCGGACGGCGGCTACGACGTTCCGAGCGACAACCCCTTCGTGGGGCGCGACGGGGCCCGGCCCGCCATCTATGCCTACGGCCTGCGCAACCCCTGGCGCTTCTCGTTCGACAGGGCCACCGGTTCCCTCACGGGCGGTGACGTCGGGCAGAACGCCGTCGAGGAGATCGACTTCGTGCCGAACCGGCGCGGCCGCGGCCAGGCCCCGTTCGGCGGCTACAACTTCGGCTGGAGCCTGTTCGAGGGCCGCAGCCGCCTGCGCTCGGGGAGCGCGCCGGGTCACGTGCCCCCTGTCATCGAGC
>DATACN010000269.1:0-7847 GCA_036258995.1 Thermoleophilaceae bacterium
GCCTGGCGCGAGCGGCGGGCTCCGCGACGGGCTCCGCCCGCGGGGCGGCGGGCTCCACCGGCGGGGCGGTCGTGTCCCGATCGGCGGCGCCGGTCTCCGTCGCCGGCGCAGCTGCCGCCACCTCGGTGGCCTGCAGGGCCCCGGCAACCGTCTCGTCCGGCGCCGGGGCGGCCGGCTCCGTCTCCTCTTCCTCCGCGACGGCCTCGTCGAGGCTGAACAGGACCACCGTGATGTTGTCCTTGCCGCCGCTCTGGTTGGCTGCCCGCACCAGCGCGTCCGCCGCCTCCCCGAGGCTGTCCGCGCCGCGGAGGATCGTGGCCACCTCGTCATCGGAGACCATCCCGGTCAGCCCGTCCGAGCAGAGCAGGAATACGTCGCCGGACCGGCCCGGGACCGTGTAGGTGTCCACCTCGACGTCGGGCTCCGGGCCGAGCGCGCGGGTGATGATCGACCGCTGGGGATGGTGCACCGCGGCCTCGGGGCTGATCTGGCCGCTTCGTTCGAGCTCGGCGACCAGGGAGTGGTCCTTGGTGATCTGCTCGAGGCTCCCGTCGCGGAGCCGGTAGGCGCGGCTGTCGCCGACGTGGGCCAGGCTCACCTTGCCGTCCTCGACCTTGGCCGCGGTCAGCGTCGTGCCCATTCCGCGGCGCGACTCGTCGTCGGTCGACAGCTCGTAGATGCGCCGGTTGGCCTCCTGGAGCATCGCCGTCAGCTGCGCCTCAGCCGGCTCTTGCGAGTCGTCGCGGCGCTCCTCGAAGACCTGGACGGCGATCCCGGAGGCGACCTCACCGGCCTTCGCCCCGCCCATCCCGTCGGCCACCGCAAAGAACGGCGGAGCGCAGAAGAGCGAGTCCTCGTTGGTGCTGCGCTGGCGGCCCACGTCCGTCGTCCCGGCCTGGTCGGCTATCCGCAGGGCCACGCTCGCCTACTCCTGGTAGCGGTACTCGCTGTCGCCGATGCGGATCACGTCCGCCACCTTCAGCCGCTCGGGCCGCTTGAGCTGCCTGCCGTTGAGGTAGGTGCCGTTGGTGGAGCCCATGTCCTCCACGTACATGAAGTCGCCGCGGCCGAAGATGCGGGCGTGGGCGGACGACGCGAACGGGTCGTCGATCCTGATGTCGGCGCCGTCAGAGCGCCCCAGCGTGGCGCCGTCGCCGATGTCGAAGCGGGTGCCGGGGTCGTGGCCCATCGCCGCCACCACCTCGAGCTGGGGATCGACCCCGGCACGGAGGTCGGGCCCGCCCCGGTCGGGCCGGCGCGATGGCAGCGGCTCGGATGCCTCCGGCGCCGCCGCCGACCCCTCCAGGCGGGCCAGGTCCCGCGACGCGCTGCGCGCGACCCAGAGCAGGAACAGGTACAGGACGGCCAGGAAGCCGAACTTGAGCGCGACCGCCAGCGGCTCGTCCAACGCGTCGCTCCTCTAGTGGTCTCCGACCACCTAGTCGAGCTCGAACGTCAGCTCGGTCACGCCCAGGGTGACCCGGTCGCCCTCACGCAGCGTGGCGTCCGTGACGCGGCGCCCGTTGACCTTGATCCCGTTGGTCGAGCCCAGATCGAAGATCGTCCAGCCGCCGTCGTCCCGTCGCACCTCCGCGTGCCGGCGGGAGACGTTCGGGTCCGAGACCACGATGTCGCAGTCGCGGCTGCGTCCGATCACCACCGTCGATCCGCTCAGCACGGTCCGCCGGCCATCGCCGACCAGAAGGGCCTTGCGCTGCTGCTCGTCCGAGGGGCCCGGCTCGATCCTCGGCGCGGCCCGGTCGGGCGAGTACACCATCGTGTGTCCGAAGTCGCCGGCCGACGGCGCCGCCTCGCCCACCTCGGGCTCCTCCTCATCCGGGGCCGAGAGCAGCTGTGCCTGGATGCCGAACTCTCCGAGGCCAAGCCGCTCGTCGGTCTCGAGGTCGATCTGCGGCCTGCTCGTGAGCGCGAGGCCCTCCGAGCGCGCGTGCTCGAGCAGGTAGTCCGACAGCTCCTTCCGCAGCGCGGGCTCGTAGCTCGTGAACTGCTCGCGATCCTCCGGCGACAGGAACACCCGGTAGTGGTTCGGCACGTAGACGCGCGAGACGGAGACGACCTGGTTGTCCTCCATCTCCTTCGCCAGCTTGTGGGCGAGCTCGACCGGTTGCACGCGGGTCCGGAAGGCCCGCCCGAAGGCTCCCTCGACGAGTCCGCCGAGCTTGGCCTCGAGGTTTCGCAGCACGCTCACGGGAAAGGCAGAGTAGTCCTATGTAGCCGCCGCGGGCTCCGCGCGTAGAGGCTCCGGCTGAGGCGGCGCCAGGGAGGCCAGCGCGACCACCAGGAAGGCCGCGCAGACGGCCCCGGCAGCTGCCCCGCGGGGCGAGTCGAGGGCCGTCGTGGCCGCCAGCAGGTCACCCAGCCCGGCGAGCGCGGCGGTGAGGCAGGCGGCCCAGGCCGCCGCCGCCATGACGTCGAAGGTCAGGAAGCGGCCGCGCACCAGCGGCGGCGGCAGTGCGGCGAACACAGCCCACACGGCGGCCGGCACCAGGGCCGGGGAGCCGAGCAGCGGACCCAGGGCGTCGAGCCCGGCGCCGGTCGGGGACTCCTGCCAGTCCGCGCGCGGCAGCACGCCGTCCGGGACCCCGAACAGCATGCTCTCGCCGGTCACGACCTCCGCCAGCGCCAGCCAGAGGAACCCCAACGCGGCCAGGCCCGCCCGCCGCGGCCAGGTCGGCGCGAGCGCCGCCACGCCCACGAACGCCGGCCCGAGCGCGATGCTCCCCAGCAGGGGCGCCAGCGCGGGCAACGACCACAGCAGCCCCGCGCGCGGCAGAAGGAAGGGAACCGGCAGGCAGGCCGCGGCAAGGATCAGCGCGGCGCCTTCGCGCCCCGCCTCCGGCGAGGCGAGCCAGCCGCAGCAGGCGAGCATGGCGGTGAGCCAGCCCAGCCGCGGGAGCAGCGCGCAGGCCAGAGCCGCGGCGCCCGCCGCCGCCAGGGGCGAGAAGGACGGAGCCGGGCCGAGCAGCTCGAGAACGGCCAGGACGAGCAGGCCGGCTCCCGCCCCGGCCGCCGCCCTCGCCGCGACCCGCGGCATCGCCGGCCCGTGCCTCAGCCCGGGGGAACGGCGGCCAACCGCGGTCAGGCCGAAGCGGCGCTGCGTGGCGGGCTCGACCAACCCGCCCTCCTCTGCCAGCTCGCCCTCGGCCGCGACCAGCGCGCGGCGCAGCGTCTCAGGGGCCGGCCGGCGCCCGGGATCGGGGTCGAGCGCGTCGTCGATGGCGTCGCAGAGCTCAGTGGGAAGGTCGCGGCGGTAGGAGGCGAGCGGCGGCAGCGGCCGTCCGAGCCTCCGGGCCGTGGCCGCGGGGCCCTCGCCTCTCACGGGGTTCTGCCCGCTCCAGGCCTCGTAGAGCGTCAGCGCCAGCGAGTACACGTCGCAGGCCGGGGTCGCGCGCGCGCCCTCGGCCTGCTCGGGCGCCATGTAGGCGAGCGTGCCCACCACGTCACCGGTGCGAGTGAGCGTGTCGGTGGCGGCCACGTGGGCGACGCCGAAGTCGGTGAGCTTGGCGAACCCCGCGCCGGCGGCGGGCTCCGCCATCACGACGACGTTCTGGGGCTTGACGTCGCGGTGGATCACACCGCGCGCGTGTGCATGCTCGAGGGCCTCGCAGAGGGTGGCGCCGATGCGGGCGACGTCGCGGTCGGCCAGGGCGTCTGCGCGCTGGAGCTCGGCCATGGTTCGGCCGCGAACCAGCTCGGAGACGAGGAAGACCTCGCGCTCGTCGCTCGCCAGCTCGTAGAGCGAGACTATGGCGGGGTGGTTGAGGCGCGCCGCGGCGCGGGCCTCGCGCTCGATGCGCGGATCTGCCTCGCGGGGGACGACCTTGACCGCCACCTCCCGCTCGAGCTTCTCGTCCCAGGCCTGCCAGACGACGCCGAAGCCGCCCGCTCCCAGGCGGCTGTCGAGCCGGTAGCGGCCGAGGACCAGCTCGGCGCCGGTCTCGAGCGCAGCGGTCGGCAGGGTCTCGGGACGGTCCATGTCGGGTTCCTCTTCGGGCGGCGACCGTCCTTCCCTCCCCCGGGGGCGTGAGTCCGTGACCGCCGCCGCGACGGTCATACTAGGGCGGATCCTGTCCTTCCTCGACGAACCGGACGAGTCAGCCCGCCCGCGTCGCCAGGCAGGCGCGGTCCGCCCCGGCGTGGACCGTCAGACGCTGATCGCGCGCCGCACGGTCGCCGGCGGAGCGGCCGTGCTGGCGCTGATCCTGCTCGTGCTCGGCGTGCGCGGCTGCCTTGACGCGCGCAAGGAGAGGGCGCTCAAGGACTACGTGCGCGACGTGGACGCCCTGGCGCGCGAGTCCAACCAGCAGGGCGAGGCGCTGTTCGGCCTGCTCTCGGGCGGTGGCGGCGAAAGTCAGGAAGTGGACGTGACGAACGCCCTCAATGGCTTCCGGGTCCAGTCTGCGCAGCTCGTGGACCGGGCCCGCTCGCTGGACCACCCCGGCGAGGTCGACGGGGCCCACGACTACCTCATCGAGACCCTCCAGTTCCGCAGCGAGGGGATGGCGCGCATCGGCGACAACCTCCCCACCGCCCTCGGCGATCAGGACCAGCGCCAGGGCACGGAGCGGGTCACCGCGCAGATGCAGGGCCTGCTCGCCAGCGACGTCATCTACTTCCAGCGCTTCCTGCCGGGGCTGTTGTCCGCCCTGGAGGCGGAGGACATCGAGCGGGAAGTGCGCGTTCCCCGTGACGACGACATCGGCTTCGTGCCCGACATCGAGTGGCTCGACCCTGCCTTCGTCGCCGATCGGGTCAGCGGCGTGCGGACCGGGGAGGACAGCGAGGCCGCGCCCGGCCTGCACGGCAACGGGCTCGGCACGGTGACGCTCGGCGGGCAGGCCCTCACGCCCGGCGCTTCGACCACCGTCACCCTCTCGGACGAGCTGGCCTTCGAGATCCAGGTCGCGAACCAGGGCGACAACACCGAGACCGATGTCAACGTGCGGGTTACCGTCGGGGAGGGTGACGACGCCATCGAGCTCGACGAGCCGCTCGACACGATCGCCGCCGGCGAGACCAAGACCGTCACGGTCGCCCTCGAGGAGCAGCCGCCGACGGGTCAGACGGTGCCCATCGAGATCGAGGTGGAGCCGGTGGCCGGAGAGGAGATGACCGACAACAACGTGGGCAGCTTCTCCGCGATCTTCACCCGCTGACCCCGATACGCTCACCGTCGTGGACGACCTGACCACCACCCAGGGGATCGTGGCGCTGGCGGGCGCCGTGGCGGCGCTGGCGGCGCTGATCTGGGCCGCGATCCTCACCGTCAAGCTGCGGCGGGTCCGATCGGCCCAGCGCGCGGTGCTCGGCGATGACGGGGAGCGCGACCTGGTCGAGCAGGCCGCCGGCCTGGAGCGGGCCTTCGTGCAGCTGCGCGACTGGGTGGAGGAGACCTCGAGACGGATCGACGACCGGATGGCCACCGCCGAGGAGCGCATCGACGGGTGCGTGGCCTACATGTCCCTGATCCGCTACGACGCCTACGGCGAGATGTCGGGTCAGCAGTCGAGCAGCATGGCCCTGCTCGACTCGCGGCGCTCCGGCGTCGTCGTGTCCTCGATCCTGCATCGCGACCAGGCCCGCGTCTACGTGAAGCGGGTGTACGGCGGCGAGTCGGAGCTCGAGCTGTCGCCCGAGGAGCGCGAGGCGATCGACGCGGCCATGACGGGCACCGCGAGCGCCGCCGCCGCCACCTGACCTCGGTGGGCCGCTAGTGCGGGTCGCGTTCCTGGGTCCCGCCGGGACCTTCACGGAGGAGGCCCTGCGGGCGTCGGCGCCGGACGACGTGCTGGAGCTCCCCTACCCCACCGTCTATGAGACCGTGATGGCGGTCAAGGAGGGCGAAGCCGACCGCGCGGTGGTGCCGATCGAGAACTCGCTCGAGGGCGGGGTGGCCGCCACGCTGGACGCGCTCGCCGCGGAGGCCGACGCCGTGCGCATCGCAGCCGAGGCGATACTGCCGGTGCACCACTGCGTGGTCGCGGCGCGCGACCTGGAGCTGGACGAGATCGAGCGGATCGTCTCCCATCCGCAGGCCACCGCCCAGTGCGGCCGGTTCCTGCGCGAGCACCTCGCCCAGGCCGAGCTGGTGTCCGCCGGCTCCACGGCCGAGGCCGTGCGCCAGGTGCGCGACGCCGACGGGGCCTGGGCCGCGCTCGGCTCGCGCCTGTCGGCGGAGCTCTACGGCTGCCGCATCCTGGCCGCGGACGTCGAGGACGACCCCGACAACCTGACCCGCTTCGTATGGCTGGCGCCGCGCTCCGATGCGCCGGATCCCGGCCCCACGGCGAAGACCTCGATCGTCTTCTGGGGCGCCGGCGACGAGTCGCCGGGCTGGCTCGTGGCCGCCCTGCACGAGTTCGCCGACCGCGGCGTGAACCTCACCCGGATCGAGTCCCGGCCGAGGCGGGTGCGGCTGGGCCACTACATGTTCTTCGCCGACATGGAGGGAGGCGAGGACGATGCCCCCGTGAGGGAGGCGCTCGAGGCCCTTCGAGAGCGCGTGCAGACCCTCCGTGTGCTCGGCTCCTACCCCGCCGCGGCCGCGCCCGGAGCGGCCGAGTAGCCCCAGCCCGGCCGCTACACTGGCGCGCTACCGTGGCGGTGCGCGTAGCACGGATGGTCGGCGTCGAGGCTGGTGACCCCGAACCAGTCCCTCCCAGCGCGCTGCCAGGGTCCCGGCCCGAGCAGCGCGGAACGTCCTCCGGCCGGGTCCTGGTCCTGAACGCCTCGTATGAGCCGATCAACGTCTGCACCGTACGGCGCGCCGCGGTCCTGATCCTCAAGAACCGCGCCGAGATCCTCGAGCACGGCGACTGGAGCCTCCACGCCGAGTCGCTCACGCTTCCGCGGCCCGTCGTCATCCGCCTGATCACCTACGTGCGGATCCCGCGCGACGCCCACAGGCGCAAGATCACCCGCCGGGCCGTCTTCGCCCGCGACCGCTGGACCTGCCAGTACTGCGGCCACGAGCGCGGCAGTCTGACCGTCGACCACGTGATCCCCCGCAGCAAGGGCGGCGCTTCGAGCTGGGACAACATCGTGACCTGCTGCGCCCCCTGCAACAGGCGCAAGGGCGATCGCCTGCCGCGGCAGGCGAACATGACGCCCTTACGACCGCCGCGTGCGCCAAGCTCCACCATCTTCATCCACGTGGCCACCCCGAGCATCCCGGCCGCCTGGGAGCAGTACCTGGTCGCCGCCTGAGCGGCCCCCAAGTGGAACGAGCTACGCCGCCACCTCCTCCTCCGCCCCCGCCCAAGCCGGGCCCGGCGGTCGACCCCGTCGAGGAGGACGAGAGTCGGCCGGCGACCCTCGGCGAGGTGCGCAGCCTGCGCCGCTGGCTGCTGGTGACCGCCGTCTGGGCGGTGGCCGCGAGCGCGATCGCCATCATCGCGCTGCTCGACGTCCTCGAGGACGACCAGCGCGACCCGAGCGTGGCAACCGTCGGCCAGCTGAACAGGTTCCAGGAGAACGTGAACGAGCGGCTCGACGAGCTCGAGTCGCGGATCGACGAGCTGCCGACCTCGGAGGACACCCGCAGGCTCGAGCGCCGCCTGCGCCAGGCGGAGACCCGCTCCTCGGGCGCCCAGGACGACGCGAGCGCGGTCCGCAGCGACGTGGACGACCTCCAGCAGCGCGTCGAGGACCTCGAGAACCAGCAGGACACCGGCGGGGCCGGCGGGGCCGACGCCGACCAGCAGCCCTGAGTCAGCCCGCGGCGCCGGGCGGCTCGGCGAATGCGGTCCCCCGTGCGGCGAAGCGCTCGAGGAGGGCGTCGAGGCCGGCGACGGAGAGGGTGATCCGAGGTCGAAAGACGAGGGGCG
>DATACN010000270.1:0-12066 GCA_036258995.1 Thermoleophilaceae bacterium
GCGTTCCGCTTCTCGACCACCGGCTCGTGGAGTTCGCCGCAGCGCTGCCGTCGAACCTCAAGCTGCGCCGCCTGACCCGCAAGTACCTCCTTCGCAGGGTCGCGCGGAAGCTGCTCCCGCACGAGGTGATCGAGCGTCCGAAGCAGGGCTTCCCGATGCCGCTGTCCCACTGGTTCCGGGGCGAGGCAAATGAGTTCCTGCGCGACCACCTCTCGCCGGCCACGCTCAAGGCTCGCGGACTGTTCGACGCCGGCTACGTCGATCGCCTGCTCCGGGAGCACGAGTCCGGCCACGCGGACCACGCCAGCCTGCTCTACGGCCTGCTCAGCGTTGAGCTCTGGCAGCGCCTGTACCTCGACAGGGCGGCGACGCCCGCGCAGACGGCCGCCTCGTGAGCGCCGTGGTCAAGGCCTCGCGCAAGGTGTCGGCCCCCCTCCTGCTGACGGCCGTCTTCCTTGCGCTGACCCTGCCGGTGATCGCGGTTCAGCGGGGCGGCACGGGAGCGGCGCTGGACCAGGAGGTCTACCACCTGCCGACCATCGAGGCCTTCGCGGCCGAGCTGCCGAGTCCCGACCTCGAAGAGGCCAACGTGGCCATGGGCCCCCTCTTCCACCTGACGCTCGCTCCCGTCGCGCGCTTCGTGAGCGACGAGCGTCCCGTGCTGCTGGCCTTCGCGCTCGTCTTCTCCCTGGGCGCCGTGCTCGCGGCGTACTTCGTCGTTGTCCGGCTCGTCGAATCCCGCTTGGCGCTGGCCCTGGTCCTGCCCCTCGCGTGCTCCCACTACGTCGTCCAATCCGCGGGCTGGCTCAACACCGACAACATGGCGCTCCTGTTCGCCGTTGTCGTGCTCGCCGGCTGTCTCGGCCTGGCCGGTGACCGCGCATGGCCGTGGCTGGTTGGCGTGGCCGCGCTACTGTGCGTCTGGACGCGGCAGAGCTACGCCTGGCTGGTCGGCGTGATCCTCCTCACGGGCGCGTTCGCCTTCACGGCCGGCGGCGAGCCGACGGCGCGGCGCACCGCGCTCGCCGCGACGCCACCGGTGGTGGGACTGATCGCGCTGGTCGTCGTGTGGGGCGGGCTGGCGCCGCCGAGGTTCAAGGGCGACGTGGAACCGAGCCCCGAGGTCTTCGCCTTCACGCTCGCGTTGTTCGGGCTGTTCGCAGTCCCCTACCTGATCGCCGCGAACCAATCGATCGCGAAGATGCTCGTCGCCGTGGTGCGTGACAGAGGTTCGGCCGTGGCGGCGGCTCTGGGGGCCGCCACCGCGCTCGCGCCCGTCCCGTCCAAGGCGATCGAGGAGGGCTTTACCGGTGGCGCGTTATGGCTTACCGTCAACAAGGCCCCGCTCATCGCGGGCGTCTCCCCCCTACTGGTCCTGCTCGCGGCCTGGGGCGCGCTCGTTGCCCTGCGCTGGTACCGGCTCCACCGCGACGCGGGACGCCTGCGAGAGGGGGTGCTGATCCTGACCGCCTTGTTCGGAGTCGCCCTGGCTCATGCCGCGAAGATCCACGTGCTCCATAAGTACTTCGAGCCCCTCGTGCTCGTCTTGCTCGCGCTGCTGGCAGCACTGGCACTTGCGGACGACTGGCCGGAGCGGTCGGAGCGGTCTCGGCGCGTCGCTTTCGCTGCCCTCGGCGCGCTCGTGGCGATACAGCTGCTCGGCGTATCACTCGAGGTATACGGAGAGATGTCTCAATCGCCCCCGATCGACCAGGCCTACGGCGATTTGAAGGACGGCGCGCGCTGAACGTCGGGCGGGATCCAGTGCTTCACGTGAGTCCGTCGTAGATACGCTCGAGCTCCCGGGTCCGGGGCTCGAGATCGAGCTCGCTCCGCGCGCGATCGGCCGCCGCCTCTCCCAGCCGCCGCCGCCGGGCGTGATCGGACAGCAGCCTCTCCAGCGCGGCGGCGAGCGCTTCCCGGTCGTGCTCAGGGACGAGCAGGCCCTGCCGTTCGTCCTCGATCACGGCGGGAATCCCCGCGTGCCTCGTCGCGACCACCGGGAGGCCCGCGGCCATCGCCTCGACGATCGTCCCGGGGATGCCCTCCTTGAGCCCATTCAGGGTGAGGCTCGGGTGAGCGAAGAGGTCGGCCCGGCGAAACTGCTCCACCAGCTGCTCGGCGCCGTGAGGGAGGTGGCCCGTGAACGTCACCCGGTCGGCCCACCCGTACCCCGCGGCGAGCCGCTCGAGCTCACCTCGGGCGGGCCCTTCCCCGACGATCGTGAGCCGGAAGCCAAGCGCCGACCGGCGCTCGACCTCGCGCAGGGCCTCGAGCACCAGGTGCACCCCCTTTGCCGGGTGAAGCCGCGCACAGCACAGGACGTTTGGGGCCTCCACCGGCTCGTAGCTGCGTTCGGGATGGCGAAAGCGGGCGGTGTCCGACCCGTAGTAGTGCACCCGGATCTTCTCCGGCGGGCATCCCAGTGCGGCGATGTCGTCGGCCATGTCCGCGCTCATCGCCAGGAACAGGTCCATCGCCGAGAAGATTGGGCGCAGGTACCGGGTTCCGAGGCCGTGCAGCTTGCGGGGGAACGAGGAGACGTCGTACCCGTAGCCCGAGACGAGGGCCGGAAGCCGAAGCCGCCGCTGGACCCCGAGCAGGAACCGGGCGTCGGTGAGGTAGTGGAAGTGGAGCAGGCGCGCCTGCTCGGCTTCCAGGTACCGAGCGAGCACTGAGTTGGCGGGCGGAAGCGCCACGCGCGCCCCGCGATAGGCCGCGCGCTCGGTCGCGGCGAGAGGTCCCCGGAGCGCTTCCACCGCTATCAGCCCGTCTCCGAGCGGGAAGTCCACGGGCTGGCGGCGATGGTGCGCTGCCACCACCGGCCGGTACCGCCGAAGCCTCATGATCTGGTTGTGGACGAAGGTCTCGGTGCGCGCGAGGTGCGCGCGCATGACGTGCCCGACGGTCGGTCTAGCGACGCTTTCGGGCATCGGATCGCGCCGCCGCCTTCTCGAGCGCGCGGTCGTACGCCCGCAGGAGCTCGCGCTCGGAGTGCTCCCAGGCAAGGCCCTCCCTTACCCGGGCCATCCCCTCACGCCCCATCCGCTCGCGGCGCTCGGGATCGTCGAGAAGCTCGTCGATCACGCGGGCGAGGTCGGCCGGATCGTTCTCCCCGGCGTAGGCCGCGGCGGCTCCCGCCGTGGTCTTGGTCTCGCTGAGCGGATAGGCCGCGATCGCGCCCCCCATGGCCATGTACTCGGCGACCTTTATCAGCGTCGACTTGTCGGTCAAGGGATTGCGCGGGTCGGGAACCAGGCAGACGGACGCCGTGCAGATGGCCTCTCGCATCCTCCGGTCCGATACATAGCCGGGGAAGTCCACGTGCCCATCCAGGTCGAGCTCCGCGGCAAGGGCCCGGAGCGCGGGGAGGGCCTCGCCGTCGCCGAGGAACAGCGCGTGCCAGTCGCCGCGCCGATCACGAAGCGACGCGAGTGCGTGGAGGGCGTGGTCCACGCCGTCCAGGGGCCCCATGAGGCCTTCGTAGACCAGCAGGTGCGCCCGCCCCTTGCTGAGGGCCGGGTTCGGCGGCTCGGGTGTGAAGCTTTCGAGCCGCGGTCCGTTTCGAACCACTGCGACATCCTCGGACGCTCGCCGGCCGCGCTCGACCGCGACGCGCCGGAACGACTCGTTCGCGACGATCGAAACGTCCGCCACGCGATGGGCCAAGCGCTCGGTTGCGACCAGGGCGCGTTCGAGAGGACGGCCGCGCGAGCCGAAGCGCTGGGCCGCCATCTCCGGCATCAAGTCGTGCTGGTCGAAGATCACGGCCGAACCTCGCCGGCGCTCCCGAAGGACAGCGAGGCTGAGGACGTCGGGGGGATTGGCCAGGTGGATCACGTCGAAGTACTCGTTGCCGGCGCGCCGGCGTGCAAGCTGCCGGATCCGCCACAGCGCCTGCGCGTACTCCCGCAACCAGCCGGCAGTTCCGCCCTCCGCACGGCGGAGCGCGAAGCGGCTCACGGCGATCCCCTCGATCACCTCTGCGGCGGGCTGCTTGTAGTGGGCCAGCGACGGCGCGACGACTTCCACACTCCATCCTGCCTGGTGAAGGGACCTCGCCTCCTGCCAGACCCTTCGGTCCCGGGGAACCGGTGCGTTCTCGACGACGAGAAGCGTCCGCCGGGCGGCCGGGGCCGTACTCATCTCAGCCGAAATGGCGGTAGACGGCGGCACCCAGCATACGGCCGAACACGGGCGGCGCACGGCGTATCAGCCTGCGCTGGAGCGCCGGTACCTCGCGCACGCTCCCGCCGGCGCGTCGATCCGGAACCAGCGTGTAGGTGAGCGGTTGCGGCTCGCCGCCCATGTCCTCCTTGAATCCGCGCAGGCCATGGTTGTCCTTCTCCGCCCGTCCGAGGTCCACGACCCTGCACCCGAGCTCGCAGGCCGCGCGGTATGCCTCGAACTTCACCAGCTCGTTCGCCCGAAGGTTGCCCTTTTGTGGGTCGGAGGCGCTGTACTTCGAGGTCAGCACGCCGTTGAACACGAGCAGTACCTCCGCGGCGACGGGCGCCCCGCCGTGCCAGGCCAGGAGTACGAAACCGAGCTCGCGCCTGAACAGCTCCTCCAGCCGCCGAAAGAACCGCTTTGGCTGGGTCGGCACGCCGTGCTTGCGGCGCGTACGGACATGGAGCGCATAGAAGGCGTCGAGAGCCTGGCGGTCCGTCCGCCGCTGCACCTCGACGCCCTCGCGGCGAGCCTTCTTCACGCCTCGCCGCTTGCTCGCGTGCATGCGGCTCGAGACCCGCTCCATCCCGTCCGCGAGGTCCACCTTGTGGTGCACGAACTCGTCGCCGGGCGTCGCCGACGGCAGGCCGGGGAGGCTGCCGTGGATCTCCAGCGGCAGGTCCAGCCGGCCGCGCTCCTGCTCGAGTGCTCGGCCGAGCTGCGCGAGGTGACGATCGTCGTCGCCCACGACCGGCGCGCACACGTCCGAGAAAGGCAGGCTGACCAGCCGGTCTCCCGTCAACCGGCTGCGGATCGTTGCCACGGGCAGCCCCGCGACCGGCACGCCGCCTTCGTCGAAGAGGCAGCAGGCCCAGATGTCATAGCGGTAGCTGTCCCGCAGGATCCGCAGCCACGCGGGATGATGGAAGATGGAGGCGTCGGGGCACTCCATCAGGCCCATCCAGCGCGGATCCTCGATCGGGTCGATGACCGCGGCGCGAGCGTCTTCCATCACCGGTAGGGGCCTACGATAGTGGCGTCGCGACTGGCTACGTCCGACACGCTTGCGCGCTAGTATGCCGCCCTCAAACGCCGAATCGCCTCCGTTGCCGTCGGGGGCGAGCGGGGGACCCAAGGTAGTAGGGGCGAACCGGAGCCCGTTTCATTCCGGCGCGCTAGCTCTTTCTGCGCGAGCCCGTCAGCTAACCCCGTAGGCCGTTGAAAGAGGGGTTTAGATGTCGAGGTCTCGAATTGCGTTGTTGCTGGCCGCGCTATTCGCCATCCCCGCAGACGCGTCGGCAGTCGTGGACGACCTGCCCGTCGAGCCGCCCGTCGATCTCGCCGGAGTGGCCAGCTCCGCGACGCCTGAGGCGACCGCGGCCGCCGACCCGATGGTCGGGAAGATCAATCGCGCCCGGAGGAGGCACGGGCTGAGACCGCTGCGTGCGTCGGGGAGCCTCACCCGATCGTCCCAGCGGTTCGGCCGCTACCTGATGCGGACCGATCGCTTCGGCCACGACTCACACATCTGGGCGAGTGGCCGCTTCAGGCTCAAGGGCGAGGTGCTTGCGTTCCACGGAGGCTGGCGCGCGCGCCGCAGCGCCACCATCCGTGGCTGGATGCGCTCACCGTCCCACCGCTCGGTGCTCTTGAGCAGGCGCTACCGCGCGATCGGCGCCGCCCCGGTCAGGGGGCGGTTCGGGCGCCGCCGGGCCACCATCTGGGTGGCCCAGGTGGCTCGCTAGCCCTCGGGCTTGCGCGGCACCAGGACGGCGCGCTTGAACTCGGCAACGAGCGTGCCGTCTTGGTTGTAGGCCCGGGTGTGGACCTTCACCACGCCGCGGTCGGGCTTCGACTGCGAGGGCTTGACCTCGAGCACTTCCGACTCCACGAACAGGGTGTCGCCGTGGAAGACGGGCGCCGGGTGGCTCAGCGCCTCGGTGGCAAGGTTCGCGATCGCCTTGCCTGACACGTCCGGGACGCTCATCCCCAGCATCAACGAGTAGACGTACGAGCCGACCACCACGTTGCGGCCCTGCTGCGACTTCGCGGCATACACGTCGTTCAGGTGCAGCGGGTGGTGGTTCATCGTGAGCAGGCAGAAGATGTGGTCCTCGGCCTCGGTCACGGTCTTGGCCGGCCAGTGCTTGTAGGTGGCCCCGACCTCGAACTCCTCCAGATAGCGTCCGTACGGGCGCGCTCCGGAGGCCTCGCGGGCGGCCTGGTCGGTCTCGACAGCCTGGGTTTCCGTCTCGGCCATTGGGCGCGGCAGGATAACGTTCCGCGCCCAATGCGCAATCCACGCGACTTCTTCAAGCCGCTCGCCGTCGAGGCCCCGGAGCCCATCCGCGAGATCCCCGTCAGGCCCTCGCGGATGATCCATTTCCTCGACTGCTCGAACGAGAAGATGAGGGCGAAGGCGTCCGACATCGCGGCGAAGGCCGACATCTTGCTCGGCAACCTCGAGGACGCCATCCCGGTGGATCGCAAGGAAGCTGCTCGTGAGGGCCTGGTCAGTGTCGGCCGCGAGATGGACCTGGGCGATACCCAGCTCTGGACGCGGGTCAACGCGCTCGAGAGTCCCTGGGTGCTGGACGACCTGACGACGCTGGTCGGGGAGATCGGCGACCGGCTCGACGTGATCATGGTGCCCAAGGTCGAGGGCGCCTGGGACATCCACTACGTCGACCGCCTGCTCGCCCAGCTCGAGGCCAAGGCCGGGCTCGAGCGGCCGATCCTGGTCCACGCCATCCTCGAGACCTCGCTGGGCGTCGTGAACGTCGAGGAGATCGCCACTGCCAGCCCGCGCATGCAGGGGATGAGCTTCGGGCCGGCCGACCTGGCGGCCTCGCGCCGGATGAAGACCACCCGGGTCGGCGGCGGCCACCCCGGCTATCAGGTCATCGAGGACCCCGATCCCGACGACCCGGGCGCCCCGCGGGCGACCGCCCAGCAGGATCCCTGGCACTACTCGATCGCCCGCATGGTCGACGCCTGCACGAGCGCCGGCATCCTGCCGGTCTACGGCCCCTACGGCGACATCAAGGACGTCGAGGGCTGCGAGACGCAGTTCCGGGCCGCCTTCCTGCTCGGCTGCGTCGGCGCCTGGTCCCTCCACCCGGCCCAGATAGACATTGCCCGCAGGGTCTTCTCCCCCGACCCGGACGAGGTCAAGTTCGCGCGCAAGGTGATCGAGGCCATCCCCGACGGCCGCGGCGTGCACATGATCGACGGCAAGATGCAGGACGACGCCACCTGGAAGCAATGCAAGGTGATGGTGGACCTGGCCGAGGAGCTCGCCCGCAAGGACCCGGAGCTGGCCGAGGCGTACGGGTTCGCGCCCACGACCGCCTGACGCCTTGCGCTTCTACGAGTACGAGTCGCGCCAGATCGTGAAGCGGGCCGGGATCCCGGTCACCGACTTCGGCTTCGCGAAGACCGCGGAGGAGGCGCGCGAGATCGCCGAGCGCATCGGCGGCCCCACCGTGATCAAGTCGCAGGTGCTCTCCGGGGGGCGGATGAAGGCCGGGGGCGTCAAGTTCGCCGACACCCCGGACGAGGCCGCCGAGCACGCCGCCGCGATCCTCGAGCTCGAGATCGGCGGCCACATGCCGCGAGGGGTTCTGGTCGATCCCAAGGCCCAGGTCAAGCAGGAGTACTACGCGGGAGTCGTCTGGGACGGCACCCGCAAGCTGCCGGTGATGCTGTTCAGCGACATGGGCGGCATCGACATCGAGGAGGTGGCCGAGAAGCACCCGGACCACCTCGGCCGCGGCCACTTCTCCACGCTCCTGCCCTTCAGCGACTACCTGGCGAAGGAGGTGGTCGCGAAGACCGGGCTGACAGGCCGCCAGCTCACCCGCATCACACCGATCATGGCCCGGCTGGCCCGCCTGTTCCTGGAACACGACATGACGCTGGCTGAGATCAACCCGCTCGGAGAGCTGGAAGACGGCACGTTCGTGGCGCTCGACGCCCACATGGACATGGAGAACGAGGCCAGGCCGCGCCAGAGCGAGCTGCTGGCCGAGCTGGGAGTCGGCGGCGAGGAGACACGCCAGGCCCGGGAGCCCACCCCCTTCGAGCTGGCCGGCGAGGAGGTCGACTCGATGGACCACCGCGGCGTCGCCGGCAACGTGACGGAGTTCGACGGCAACCTGGGCCTCGTGATCGGGGCCGGCGGCGGCTCGCTCACCCTCTTCGACGCCGTGCGCGCCCACGGCGGCCAGCCGGCCAACTACTGCGAGATCGGCGGCAACCCGTCCGTGCGCAAGGCGTGCGGCCTGGCCAAGCTGGTCCTCCAGAAGCCCGGCGTGGACAAGATCGCGGTGATGATGTCGATCGTCTCCAACACACGGGTGGACATCGTGGCCCGTGGCGTCATCAAAGCATGCCTTGAGCTCGGCCACGACCCTGCGGAGAAGATCGCGATCTTCCGCATTCCCGGCGCCTGGGAGGATGAGGGCTTCAAGATCCTCGAAAAGTACGGGGTGGAGTACTGCGACCGCTCGGTATCGATGCACGAGGCGGCCCGGCGAGCGGTGGAGAAGATCCAGGGCGACGGCGCTGCTCCGGCGGAGCCGGCCGAGATGCGCCAGACCACCGCGGACCTGGGTGGGGAGCGCGACGTATGAGCATCCTGATCGACGAGGGCACGACGTTCGTCGTGCAGGGCATCACGGGCCGCGAGGCCGTGAACCTGACCCGGGAGTGCCTCGACTACGGCAAGGGCGCCAAGATCGTCGGCGGGGTGACGCCGGGCCGCAAGGGCCGCGACGTTCACGGCGTGCCGGTCTTCGACACGGTCGAGCAGGCCGTCGAGCACCATGGGGCGCCGATCGACGGCTCGGTCGTGACCGTGCCCCCGGCGTTCACCAAGGACGCCGTCCTCGAGGCCATCGCCCACGGCGTGAAGCTCGTGGTGATCGTGACCGAGCGGATCCCGCGCGGCGACGTCGCCCAGATGGTGGAGTTCGCGAACCGGAGCGGCGCTCGCATCATCGGCCCGAACTGCCTGGGAATCATCGTGCCCGACGTGATCAAGATGGGAGGCATCGGCGGCCCCGCCCGCGACGCGGCCAAGGCCTATACGCCCGGGCCGGTGGGCGTGATCTCGCGCTCGGGCGGCATGACCACCGAGATGTCCTCCACGCTCACCGCCGCCGGCCTGGGACAGTCAACGGCGGTCTCGATCGGCGGCGACGCCATCATCGGCTCGACATACGCCGAGCTGATGCCGCTGTTCGAGGCCGACGACCAGACCGAGGCGATCGTGATCTACACCGAGCCGGGCGGGCGGATGGAGGCCGAGCTGGCCCGCTACGTGACCCAGGAGTCCCCCTCCCCCCTTCCCATCGTGGCCTTCATGGCGGGCCGCTTCATGGACGAGATGCCGGGCATGACCTTCGGCCACGCCGGGACGATCGTCGAAGGCAAGGAGGACACCGCGGCGGAGAAGATCGCGCGGCTCGAGTCGGCCGGGATCGCCGTGGCCGAGGAGATCGCCCAGATACCCGGGATGGTCAAGGAGCGCCTGGGGGTCGCCGCATGAGCGGCATGGACGGCGTGTTCATCGACGTTGAGCTCGGCGACGAAGCCCGGAGCGACCCCGAGCTGGCCAAGAGGCTCGAGGAGGCCTGCCCCGTCGACATCTACGCCGCCGGTGACGGCGGGACCGAGATCGTGCGCGAGAACCTCGACGAGTGCGTGCTTTGCAAGCTGTGCCTCGACGCCTCACCGCCGGGCGCGGTCCGCGTCCTGAAGCTCTACGACGGCGGCGCCGAGCTCGAGCCCTCCTAAGCTGGGGCAGGCATGCTCCTGCGACTGCTGCCGGCCCTGGCCGCCCTCGCGGCGGTCGGCGTCCTCCTGCTGGTCGACGTCACGGGAACGGCTGCGCCGCGGGCAGGGCTCCTGCCCGACCTGCGCCAGGAGCTCCCCTCGCGGATCGGCGTGACCGGCGAGCGCCTGGGCTTCGCCTCGGCGGTCAGCAACCTCGGCGACGGACCGCTGGTGGTGGCCGGCCGGCGGCCGCGGCTCGCCCAGCCGCACATGGCGGCCGAGCAGCTCGTCAGGCGCCGCCGGGCCCCCTCAGCCGTGGTCGGCGACGTGGGCCGGCTGCGCTACGTCCGCTCTCCTGACCACGAGCACTGGCACCTGCTGCCGTTCATGCGCTACGAGCTGCGCGACGCTGGACCCGGAGCCGTGCTGAGGCGCGACAGGAAGACCGGCTTCTGCCTCGGCGACAGATACGCGGTGAGGAGCGGTCTCCGGCCTCCGGCCCGGGCTCCACGTGCTCTCTACACCTCCCGCTGCGGGCTTGGAGCCACCGAGCGGCTGCGGCTGGTGCAGGGCATCTCGGTCGGCTTCGGCGACGACTACGACCCCTACCTCGAGGGCCAGTCTCTGTCGCTTCGAGGCCTGGCGGCCGGGAAGTACGTGCTCGTGCACCGGGTCAACCGCGGCCGGCGCCTGCGCGAGGGCGACTACGGCAACAACGCGGCCTCCGTGCTGCTGGAGCTCAGCCGCCCGTCGGGAAAGCCGCGGGTGGAGCTGCTGCGTCGCTGCCCTGCGAGCGCGCGCTGCGGCTGACGCGAGCTAGCCGCGGGCGCCGGCCAGGCGCCGCTCGATCACGTTCCCGAGCAGCTTGATGACGGCGGAGTCGCCGCTGACCTTCACGTGGCCGTGGTCATAGGCCTCGGCCCAATGGCGCAGGCGCCCGTCCTTGGCCAGCTCGTTGAAGTGCGAGCGGGCCACCGATACGTCGATGCGGGCGTCGCCGGCCGGATCTCTCGAGATCCTCGGACCCGGCAGCTCGACCCGCCAGATCGGTGCGTCGCCGCCGCGGGCCCGCAGCTCGAGCCGCGCCACGAGCTTGAGCTGGCCCAGGGCGGGCACCTCCTCCTGGAGGCGCTCGACGGCCTGGGCGATCAGGGCCTTGGTGTCTGTGGCGGACAAGCCGGCTAGGCCTTGTTGCGCTCCAGCAGCTTCTTGCCGATCACCATCCGCTGGATCTCGGAGGTGCCCTCACCGATCAGGAGCAGCGGGGCGTCGCGGTATAGCCGCTCGATCTCGTACTCCTTGGAGTAGCCGTAGCCGCCGTGGATGCGGAAGGCCTCCTCCACGACCTCCTTGCCGGCCTCCGAGGTGAACAGCTTGGCCATGCCGGCCTCGAGGTCCGAGCGCTGCCCGGCGTCCTTGAGGCGGGCGGCCTTGAGCGTCAGGAGGCGGGCGGCCTCGACCTTGGTGGCCATGTCGGCGAGCTTGAACTGGATCGCCTGGTGCTTGGCGATCTCCCTGCCGAAGGTCTTTCGCTCCTGCGAGTAGCGCAGCGCCAGCTCCAGAGCGCGCTGGGCGATGCCCACCCCACGGGCCGCCACGTTCACCCGGCCCACCTCGAGGGCGTCCATCATCTGGCGGAACCCCTGCCCCAGCCCGGCCTCCTCGCCTCCGAGGATGCGGTCGGCGGGGCAGCGGTAGCCGCTGTAGACGAGCTCGGTGGACTCGACGCCCTTGTAGCCCATCTTCTTGATCTTGGGCGGGATCGTGAGGCCGTCGTTCTCCTCCGCGCCGGGCTCCTTCTCGGTGATGAAGCAGGTCATGCCGGTGTAGGGCGGGTCGGCCTTGGGGTCGTCCTTCTTCAGCACGAAGACCACGCCGGACATGAGGCCGTTGGTGACCCACATCTTCTGGCCGTTGATCTCGTAGTCGCCGTCGTCGCGCTTGGTGGCGGACGTCTTGATCGCCTGCACGTCCGACCCGAGCTCGGGCTCGGAGAGGCTGAACGCGGCGCGCAGCTCGCCGGTGGCCATCCGCGGCAGCAGCCGCTCGCGCTGCTCGTCGGTGCCGAACTTCATGAGCAGGTAGGAGCCGATGAAGTGGGTGTTGACCACGCCCGAG
>DATACN010000271.1:0-5383 GCA_036258995.1 Thermoleophilaceae bacterium
CCGCGCTTCCTCCAGGTCTCCACCGACGAGGTGTACGGCTCGATCGAGGTCGGCTCCTTCACGGAGCAGTCGCCGCTCGCTCCGTCCTCCCCGTACTCCGCGACCAAGGCCGCCGGCGACCTGCTGGTCTCGGCCCATGTGCACACCCATGGCGTCGAGGCGGTGATCTGCCGTGGCTCGAACAACTACGGTCCCCGCCAGTACCCCGAGAAGCTGATCCCGCTGATGGTGCTGAACGCGCTTCACGGCGACCCGTTGCCGGTGTACGGAGACGGCCGCCAGGTGCGCAACTGGCTCTACGTCGATGACTTCTGCCGTGCGATCCACGCGGTGCTCGAGGGCGGCCGCCCCGGCGAGGCCTACAACGCCGGCGGCCCGGACGAGATGGAGAACATCGAGGTGGTCCGCCGCATCCTCGAGCTCACCGGCCGCGACGAGCAGCTGATCGAGCACGTGACCGACCGGCCCGGCCACGACCGCCGCTACTCGCTGTCGTCGGACAAGCTCCGCGGCGAGCTCGGCTGGCGACCCGAGGTGCGCTTCGGCGAAGGGCTCGAGCGAACGGTCGAGTGGTACCGGGACAACGAGGATTGGTGGGGCCCGATCCGCTCCAGCGAGTACCGCGACTACTACGAGAGCCACTACGGCCGGGCCCTGGGCGAACGCTAGTCTCGAAGCGGTGTTCCGAGACACCGCTCCCGCGCTGGAGCTGCGCGGCCTCACCAAGCGATACGACGACGGCACGCTGGCCCTCGAGGACTTCAACCTCGAGATCCCGGCGGGCACCTTCTTCGGCCTGCTGGGCCCCAACGGCGCAGGCAAGACGACGCTGATCAGCGCGGTCTGCAACCTGATCCGGATCAGCTCCGGCGAGGCGCTCGTGTTCGGCGAGCCCGCCCACTCGCTGAAGGCGCGGTCCTGGATCGGGCTGGCCGAGCAGGACATCAACCTCGACCGCTTCCTCACCGTGCGCGAGACGCTCGTCTATCACGGCGGCTACTTCGGCATGGGCAAGGACGACGCCGACGAGCGGGCGGACGAGATGATCGACGTGTTCGGGCTGCGGGCCAAGGCCGACGTGCGCGCCCCTAAGCTCTCCGGCGGCCAGCGCCGGCGGCTATTGCTGGCCCGAGCGCTGATGCACCGGCCCCGGCTCGTGATCCTCGACGAGCCGACCGCGGGCGTGGACTTCGAGCTGCGCCAGGAGCTGTGGCGCTACATCCGGCGCCTGCACGCGGAGGGCACCACGATCCTGCTCACGACCCACTACCTCGAGGAGGCCGAGGAGCTGTGCGAGGAGATCGCCCTGATCAGGGGCGGTCATCTCATCGCTCGCGACTCGGCTGCGGGCCTGCGCGACCACTTCGGCGTCGGACGGCTCCAGGACGTCTACGTGAAGGCGATGGCGGAATGACCGGGCTCGTGTGGCTGTCGCGGCGGGAGACGCTGCGGGTGTCGAAGCTATGGACGCAGACCGTCCTGGCACCGGTGATCTCCTCGATCCTGTTCATCCTCGTGTTCGGCCTTTCGCTGGGCGGCCGCATCCGCGAGGTCGGGTCGGTCGATTACGAGGTCTTCATCGTCCCCGGCCTGATCACGATGGCGATGGTCCAGGCCGCCTACGCCAACAACTCCGCGTCGATCTTCCAGGCGCGCTTCGACCGCTACATCCACGACGTCCTGTCGGCGCCCATGCACCCGTGGCACATGACGCTCGGCTTCACGGTGGGCGGGGTGGTCAGGGCGCTCGCGATCGGGGCGTCGCTCGTGCTGCTGGCGATGGCCATCGTGGGGCTGCCGATCGAGCAGCCGCTGGCGCTCGTGGTGGCGGTGGCCCTCGGGCTGGTGCTGTTCAGCGCGCTCGGCACCGTGGTCGGGATCTACGCCGAGACCTGGGACCACACGACCTTCATCTCGAACATCGTGATCCTGCCGCTGGCGTTCCTCGGCGGCACCTTCTACTCGGTCAAGCTGCTCCCCTCGCCGTGGGAGGAGCTCTCGCACGTGAATCCCGTCTTCTACCTGGTCGACGCGGTGCGCTTCGGCTTCCTGGGCGAGAGCGACGTGTCGATCTGGCTCTCCCTTGCGGTGACCGCGGCGCTTGCCATCCCGGCGTACCTGTGGGCCCAGTACCTGTTCAGCACCGGCAAGCGATTGAAGGCCTAGCCGCGCCCGAGGCGTCGCTCGCTCGCAGGCAGGCCCGCGGCCTCCTCGCACGCCGCCGCCAGCTCGCGGACGCTGGGCCGAGCCTCCGGGTCCGGCTCCAGGCAGGCATCGATGATCCGGCGGAGCTGTGCCGGGAGCCGTGGCCGTAGCAAGCTGACGCGATCTGCGCGGCGGTGGAGCTGCGGGTAGTCGTAGTCGTCGTCGAACGCGCACTCGCCGGTCGCGGCCTCGTACAGCACGCCGCCGGCCCCCCACACGTCGGCGGCCGGAGTGAGCTTTCCGCCACGGGCCTGCTCGGGAGCCATGTAGCACCAGGTGCCGACCTCGGCCGGGGCCCGGCCCGGCGAGCGCGCCACGCCCATGTCGATCACCTTGGCTTTCCCCCTCTCGGCCACGATGTTGGAGGGCTTCAGATCCAGGTGCAGCAGCCCCTGACCGTGCAGGTAGCCGACCGCGGAGGCAAGGTGAACGCCCAGCATTCCGAGCTCCGCCGCGCTGAGCCGGCGACGGCGCCGGTGCACCAGGTGGGCCACGGTCTCGCCGGAGAGCGTTTCGAGCACCACCGCGGGGCGAGGCTCGCGCAGCACCTCGTACGCGCGCACGATGTGGGGGTGGGTCAGCACTCCGAGGATGCGTCCCTCCCGCAGCAGGGCGTTCACCGTCTTGCGGTCATTCAGGCGAGCGGGTGTCGGCGTCTTGACGGCCACGCGGCAGCCGCGCTCGTGCGACCAGGCGTCGTACACGTCGAGCACGTTGCTGCGGGCCAAATGCTCGATGACCTCATAGCCCGGCCCGAGCTCGCGACCGGGATGGAGTGCGTTTCGGGGCGTCAAGCCGGGACCTCGAGGGGCACAGTGGCCCGTCCCTCGAGGCGCCCGTCCCTGAGGGCGACCACCCGGTCGGCGTGCTCGATCACCTCGGGGTCGTGGGAGATGAGGATCGTCGTCCTGGCGCTCGTCAGCGCGCGCAGAGGCTCGAGCAGCGCGGCCTTGGCGCCGCTGTCGAGCCCCGTGGTCGGCTCATCGAGCACCAGCACGGGCGTGTCGCGCACCAGGGCGCGCGCGACCGCTATCCGCTGGCGTTGGCCCCCGGAGAGCCGGCGGCCCCGCTGGCCCAGGCGGGTGTCGTAGCCCTCGGGCAGCGCCACTATGAAATGGTGCGCACCGGCCGCCCGCGCTGCGGCCTCGATCTGCTCCTTGGTCGCCCCCTCGCGACCGTATGCGATCGCCTCCGCCGCCGTCAGGTCCGGTAGGAGGGTCTCCTGGAGCAGCAGGCCCACCTTGTCCCTCAGCGAGACGAGAGTGACGTGACGCAGGTCCGTGCCGTCGAGCAGGATGCGGCCGGAGGCCGGATCGTCAAAGCGGAGCAGCAAGCGCGCCAGAGTCGACTTGCCGGCGCCGCTGGGCCCGACCACCGCCACCGTCTCGCCGGGCTCCACCACGAGCCTCACGTCGTCCAGTGCGGGGCGGGCCGAGCCCGGGTACGCAAAGGTGACGGCGTCGAACTCGACCCGGCCGCTCACGCAGGGGAGGGGCCGTGCGTCCGGTCGCTCGGTCACGCTCGCGCGCTCGTCGAGCAGCTCGCTGACGCGCTCGGCGCCCGCGGCGGCGGCGAAGATCGAGTTGGAGAGCCGGCTGAGGTCGCGGATCGGTCCATAGAGCTGGGTCAGGTACGCGACGAAGACGAGCAGCCCGCCCAGGGTGAGGTCACCCTTCGTCAGGGCCCACGTGCCGAGCCCCAGCACGATCATCGCGCCCAGCAGCTCGATCAGGTCGACGATCGGCGTGAACAAGCCCTTGATGCGGGTGGACGCGAGCTCGGCGTCGACGATGCGCTCATTCTGGCTCCGGAAACGCTCCGACTCCGCCCCCTGTCGGTTGAGGCTCTGCACCAGGGCCGCATTCGCGAGGCCTTCCTCGGCCACGGCGCTCAGCGAGCCGCTACGGCGGCGCTTCTCGCGCGCAGCGTGCTTGACGAGGCGCGAGAACTTCCTGGCCGTCACGTAGAAAAGCGGCGCCACGACCAGCGAGGCGAGTGCGAGCTGCCAGTTCAAGTAGAAGAGAGCGCCGCCGAAGAACACGATCCGGGCGAGCGCGGACACGCCGTCGCCGATGCCCGCCAGCATGAAGCTCTCGATCGCCTGGATGTCGCTCGTGAGCCTGGAGAGGAGGTCGCCCAGCCGGCGGCGGTCGAGCGCGTGGAGCGAGAGGCCCTGCACGTGGTCGAACACCCGCGCGCGCAGGCGCAGCAGGAAGTGCTCGCCGACCCACGCCGCGAGGTAGTCGTCGCCGAACGAGAGGAGACCCGAGAGCACGGTGAGGCCGAGGTATGCGAGTGCTATCCACGCAAGCGGCTCCAGCTCGCGCGGCACGAGGGCCTCGTCCACGACGAGCTTGAACATCCAGATCTCGGCGGCCTCGACCGCGGGGACCAGGATCAGGAAGAGCAGGCCCATCGCGATTTGCTTACGGAACGGGCGCGCGTCCGGCCAGAAGCGCCGGAAGATCTCACGGACTCCGAGCGCCGGAGCCGCGGCGACGAGCTGGTCGGCCTCCGAGTCGGGGACCAGGAGCCTGTGGATGTGGGCCTTGAGCCGGGTCATGACGAGCGGCGGCCCCGCCGCGAGGGACGGGGCCGCCGTTGGTCTCGGTAGCTCAGGTGTTGGTGTGACGACCCGAATTGGTGCCGCGCCGGCGCCGACGGCGCCTCCGGCGCCTGCGGCGACGCCGGCCGCTGTTGCTGTTGCTGTTGGTCGCCGCGCTGGCTTTGAGCCTCGAGGCGGGGTAGGTGGCGGAGAAGGCCACTGCTTCCTCCTTGGTTGGGGCTTGACTGACTGACTGCGAGCAGTCTCCCCACGGTCCATGAGCGGCCTGTGAGCGCCGGGTGAGAGTCCTCTCACGCGCTCGCGCGGCGCTGATGAGAGCTCTCTCATGCGGCTCTCACGCGAGTTCAATCAACGCGGCGCACGATCTTCGCGTGCGCGCGCGCCTGTACCTGTCGGCGGCCGCCGTCGCCGCCGTCTTCGCCGTCCTCGGCTACCTCGCGTTCGCGGACAGTGGCGGCGATTCCCGCGACGACCGGCCGGAGCCGATCGTGGTGGAGTCGCGGGACCGACCGTCCCGGGAGCGAGGCGACCGGCGAGGCCCACGCCGCGAGCGGCGTGGCGGGCGCGCCCGGCGCGCTGAGCCCGGGCGCGGCGCACCTGGGTCGCCCTCGT
>DATACN010000272.1:0-4838 GCA_036258995.1 Thermoleophilaceae bacterium
GTCTGGTTGACCGGCACCGTGCCCGTGCCGTCGGTGGGGAGCCGCTCGCTCGACTGGCCCGGCTGGCAATCGACGTAGTACTCGCCGATCAGCGACTGGGGCAGGATCTCGCAGGTCGCGTCCTTGCGGAAGTCGTCGAACCCGGGCTGGCTGATCTCGGCGATGGCGACCGCCTTGGCCGGCTCGCCCTTCTTCTTCATCACGTCGAACTTGCTGGTCTTGCCTGCCCGCACGCCGCCGACGCGGAAGTCGCCGCCCTCGACCAGTCCGAAGGAGTTGTCGAACACGATCCGGTAGGTGCGCTTGTCGGACTTGTCGCCCGAGGCCCCGGTGAGCACTGCCGCCGCCACGAGGGCCGCCGCGACGATCGCGATGGAGAGCAGCCGCCTCATTCCACGTTCCCCGTCGCTCGTGAGGACTCCTCACACTGGAGGAACTCCATCTCCTCCGCGCTGAACACGTTCGAGCCGTCGTTGGCGGGGGCCTCGGCCGAGCCCGGGCAGCGCTTGAACTGGTCGCGGCGCACCGGGTTGAACGGCACCGGGATGTGCTCGGAGAAGTGGGGATGGAAGCGGGCGGTCTCACCCAGCGCGTCGAAGCCGCCGCCCGTGGTCGAGAAGTCGTCGAGCCAGCCCAGGAAGTCGGTCGTGTAGGCGCGGGCCAGCCCGATCTCCTGGGCCCCGCCCTTGAAGGCGTCGACGGCGTCGGGGAACGCGCCGCGCACGTTGCCGACGGACACGCGCCGCCGGCCGGGGGCCACCGACCGCTGCTTCTCCTCGAGCGCGATGTCGGCCAGCGGCGGCACCGAGCGAAGCAGCTCGATCAGGTCGTTGCGCCGGCCGCGCTTGCGGATCGTCTTCGACAGGTCGCGGACGGTCGGCTCGGCCCCGGCCGCGAACGCGCGCGCCTGGTTCAGGAACGGACCGAGCCGCCTGGCCACCGGCTTCGACGCCTCGACCAGCGGATCCACCTCGTCGAGCGTGAAGCGCAGGTCGACGAACGTGCTGTTGGCCTGCCGCATGAACGGGGGGAGGTTCTCGATCGCCTGGGCGAGCTCGGTCTTGCGGGCCGCGAGCGCACCGGTGGTCTCGTTGAGGTTGCCGATCAGGCCCGCGAGGTCGTCGCGGCGCTCGGCCAGCGCGGTCACGAGCCGCGAGCTGTCGACGAGGAAGCGCTCGAGCACCGGCGTGTCGCGGGTCAGCTCGTTGAACAGGCGCCGGGACGTCGAGAGCGCGGGGTTCAGGTACTCGAAGCCCTTGGCGGCCTGGTTGCCGCGGCCGCTCCACTGGCGCGCGGAGCCCTTGAAGAAGTCCTGGAGCGACTTGCGGGTCTCGGGATCGAGCGTGTTGAAGAGCTGGTCGAGGTCGACCGCCGTGGAGGTGCGGTCGGTGCCGATCCGGCCGCCGTCGGCGATCTCCTCGCCCCCGTCACCCTCCGGGAGGCGCAGGTCGACGTAGCGGTTGGCGATCCCCGAGAGCGAGAACTGCCGGATCGTGGCGTGGGTGCCCACGCGCAGGGGGGTGTGCTCGTCCTTGATCTTGAGGGTGATCTCGGCCTGGCCGTCGGGCGTGATCTTGATCTGGTCGACGGTGCCGATGGCCACGCCGCCGCTCTGGACCGGGTTGCCCTTGACCAGCTGGCCGGCGTTGATGAAGGTGGCCTTGACCGTGTAGGCGCTGGACCCGCCGAACAGGATGATGGCCACCAGGGCGATGGCAACGATCACCGCGCCAATGGCGGCAACGCGTCCGACCCCGCTGACCGATCGCATCCTCCCGCGTACTCCTCTCGCTACACCCGCTCCTTCCCGCCCTCATGGCGGCCTCCGGCCGGGTGAAGCCGGGCAATCCTCTCAGATACCAAGCTCCAAGATGCCCGATTCCCGTTGCTTACGAGCAGGGATTTGTTAAGCAGCCCTTAAGGGGCCGGCCCTCCCTGCCCCGGCTACTCCGGCTCCGGCCTCTCCTCTCCGGGCCAGGTGCCGGTCGCCCCCGCGAAGGCGCGGCGGCTGTAGTGGTCAGTCGCCTCCTTCACCGCCCGGAAGATCGCTCCCTGGATCGCCGCGGCGACGAGCAGCTTGGTCCAGTCGATGTCGCGGTGCTGGGAGTCCGGCGGCTCCTCGTCGTCGAACAGGCCCCAGAGCTGGTTGAACACCTTCTGGGACACGAAGCCGGCGATCAGGCCTCCGATGACGCTGATCGGGATGAAGAGGAACTTCACGCCTGCCCTATACCCGGCAGGCGAGGCGCTATGCCCGGGGTGGGATTCGAACCCACAAGCCCTTGCGGGCAATCGGGTTTAAGCCGATCGCGTATTCCCAGTTCCGCCACCCGGGCGCCAGTCAATCCTAGGGCTGAGGAAGACCACCCAAGGGTGGTGGGCGGATCAGCCCTCGGGCGCCTAGGCGGCCGGGGGGCCGTGACCCAGACTGGCCGAGGGTTGATGGGAGCCCTCAGCGCATATGGAATCACCCTCCTCGCGGAGCCAGAGCGGATCCGGGAGGCGCGCGAGTTCGCCGACGCGGCGGCCGCGGCCTTCGGATTCGACGAGGGGGCCCGCTATGAGATCAGGTTGGCCGCCAGTGAGGCGGTGACGAACGCGATCGAGCACGGGTCCCATTCCCCGGAAGACACGATCAAGTTCAGCGTGATCGAAGAGGAGCGCGTGCTCCACTTCCACGTGGCCGATCACGGCGGGCAGGCCGGCCCCGGCGGATTCACACCGATGGTCGCGACAGACGAACCCCTCCCCGAACGCGGCCGCGGCCTCAGCTTCCTGGCCCATCTGATGGACGAGGTGTGTATCCGCCGGGTCGAGCCCGGCACGATCGTGCGCTTCTCGAAGCGGCTCGACGACTAGCGCCCGGCGGCTACTAGCCTGAGGGGGCTGCGATGGCCCGGTCGCCCCTCGCTCCCCACAGCTCACTGCCCGCCGAGCTCCGGGACAGGGTCGAGGCGGAGCGCCGCGGGACGCCGTTCCTGCTGTTCCGGGACGGTGAAGGCCGCCAGCGCATCGTGGAGCTGCCCCCGACCGTCGACCGGATGAGCGTCGGGCGGCGCTCGACCAATGACGTCGCGCTGCCGTGGGACACCGAGGTCTCGCGCCTGCACGCGGAGCTCGAGCGGATCGGCGACGAGTGGACGCTGGCCGACGACGGCCTGTCGCGCAACGGCTCGTTCGTCAACGGAGCGCGCCTGAGCGGACGGCACCGCCTGAAGGACGGCGACACGCTGCGCTTCGGCGGGACCACGGTGGCCTTCTGCGCCGCCCGCCGGGGCGAGTCGATGGCCACGGTGGCGCCCGAGAGCTCCACCGCGCCGCCGGAGCTGACCGAAGCCCAGCGGAGGGTCCTGGTGGGCCTCTGCCGCCCGTTCAAGGGCGCGGACCCCTTCCCCACCCCCGCCACCAACCGCGAGATCGCCGAGGAGCTCTTCCTCAGCGTCGACACCGTCAAGACCCACCTGCGGGCGCTGTTCTCCAAGCTCGGGGTGGAGCACCTGCCCCAGAACCAGAAGCGAATGAGGCTGGCCGACCGGGCCTTCGAGACCGGTCTGGTAACCGAGAGGGACTTGTAGGAGCCGGCAAAGCCGCCTCCTACGTCGATTCCTCCATCGAGTTCCGCAACTTAGGCGCTGCTACGGTGTCCCCTGGCCGGGCACCCACTTCCCGTGGAAGCTTCCGCACTCCAACACTCCGCGCGGCTCCCCGCGCTGGCGGGCCGGTCGCCTCTCCTGCGCCTGCAGGGCGACGAAAAGCTCGTCGCCCTGATCCGTCGTGGCCACCACGGGGCGTTCGAGGCTCTGATGCAGCGATACCAGCCGCGCCTGCTGGCCTTCTGCCGCCACATGCTCGGCTCGCAGGAGGACGCCGAGGACGTGCTCCAGGAGGTGTTCGCCGCCGCCTTCAACGCGATCTGCGCCGACGACCGGCCGATCAACGCCCGGCCCTGGCTGTACCGCATCGCCCGCAACCGCTGCCTCAACCACCTGCGCCGGCCCCAGCCGGCCGGGCAGGACTCGATGGACGTCTTCGTGCGCGACGCCGGCGCCACCACCGCCGACACCGTGCACAAGCGCGAGGAGTTCCGCCAGCTCGTGACCGACGTGCAGGACCTGCCCGAGACGCAGCGCACCGCGCTGCTGCTGCGCGAGATCGACGCGCTCTCCTACGACCAGATCTCCGAGGCGATGGACACCACGGTGCCGAGCGTCAAGTCGCTTCTCGTGCGCGCGCGCGTATCTCTGGCGGAGGCCGCCGAGGCGCGGATGCTCACCTGCGACGAGGTGCGGCTGGAGCTCGGCCAGGTGGCAGAAGGGCTCACGAAGACCTCGGCGCCGGTGCGCCGCCACCTGCGCCAGTGCGAGCGCTGCCGGGCCTTCCGCGGCGAGCTCCGCAAGACGACGCGGGCGCTCGCCGCCGTCTACCCGATCGCCCCCTTCATCTTCCTGAAGAAGCTCTCGCTGGCGAAGCTCGGCATCGGCGGCGCGGCCAGCTCCGGCGGGGGAGTGGCCGCCGGCGGCGGTGCGGCTGCCGGCGGCGGTGCGGCTGCCGGCGGGATCGCCGGCACCGCGGCAGGAGCCGCGGGCGGGATAACCGCCGGCGGCGCCGTCTCGGCCGGCGTCGGCACGATCGCCTCCAAGGCCGCCGCCGGGATGGCAGCGGCGGTGATCGTCACCGCGGGCGCGGTCGAGGTCAAGCACGCGACGACGCAGCCGGGCGCCTCCTCCAGCCAGGTCGCCATGGCGCCCCCGGCGCCGGCGCCGACAATCCGGCACGCGCCGATCGCCGCGCCCAAGCCGGCGCCGCCGGCGGCTGAGAAGGCGGAGCCCACGCCGGTC
>DATACN010000273.1:0-5080 GCA_036258995.1 Thermoleophilaceae bacterium
GCAGATCTCGCGCACGCGATCGAAGTAGCCCTCCTGCGGCGTGAAGCAGCCGCCGGCGTTCTGCACGGGCTCGAGGATCACGGCCGCGACCGTCTCCGGGCCCTCGAACTCGATCCGGTGCTCGAGCTGGTCGGCCGCCCAGAGCGGGTCGCGGTCCTCGGGCCAGCGATAGCTGTTGGTGTTCGGCACGTGGCAGGCGCCCGGCACGAGCGGCTCGAACTGCGTGCGCAGCGGGGTGATGCCGGTGATCGCGAGCGCCCCGAGCGAGGTGCCGTGGTAGGCGGTCTCGCGCGCGATGATCTTGGTGCGCTGCGGCTCGCCGTTGAGCTTGTGGTAGGCGCGCACCAGCTTCCAGGCGGACTCCACGGCCTCCGAGCCGCCTGAGGTGAAGAACACCCGGTTCAGGTCACCCGGCGTGAGCGACGCGATCCGCTCGGCCAGCTCGATGGCGGGGGGGTGCGCGTAGCTCCAGTTCGTGAAGAACTCGAGCTTCTCGACCTGGCGCGCCGCCGCCTCGCCCAGCTCGGTCCTGCCATGGCCGGCGTTGACGCAGAACAGGGCCGAGAGCCCGTCGAGATAGCGCCGGTCGTGCTCGTCCCAGACGTAGCAGCCCTCCCCGCGCACGAGGATCGGGATCTCGTGCTCGTCGTCGTACGCGCCCATGCGCGTGAAGTGCATCCAGAGGTGGCGGCGCGCCGCTTCCTGGAGCTTGCTGGGGGCGCCGGCGTGCGGCTCGTACGCGGTCTGCGGGGTGGTGGCCAACTGCTCTCCTCGGTCGACGGGCTGCTAGACGCTTTGGACAAAGGTATCCACCACTGAGCGTAGGCACAAGGAAAAGTCCCCGACGGCTCGTTGTCCATTTCGGACAAAGCGATGCAGGCGTTTTGGCGCCCGCGTGACTTGCGACGGCGCCGCTGCGGCCATACCGTGCTAAGCGCATGAGCCACGACGGGGAGCGCTTCGCGTGCGCGGTCTACTATCGCCACGAGCTGACGAAGCCGGTGAAGAACTTCCTCTTCCAGGGCGTGGGCCCCGTAGGCGCGGTCTAGATGTCCGCCGACGCCCCAAGCGTCCGGCTCGACGGGGTGACCAAGCGCTTCGGCGACCTCGAGGCGGTGCGGGACCTGACCCTCGACGTCGAGAGGGGCGAGTTCTTCACGCTGCTGGGCCCCTCGGGCTGCGGCAAGACCACGACGCTGCGAATGGTCGCCGGCTTCGAGGAGCCCACCGAGGGCCGCGTGCTGCTCGACGGCGAGGACGTCACCGAGCTGCCCGCCTTCAAGCGCCCCACCAACACCGTCTTCCAGAGCTACGCGCTGTTCCCGCACCTGAGCGTGGAGCGCAACGTGGCCTTCGGGCTCGAGCGCAAGGGCGTGGGCAAGGAGGAGGTCAGCCGGCGGGTGGCCGAGGAGCTCGAGCGCGTCGGACTCGAGCGCGAGGCCAGGCGAAGGCCGCGCCAGCTCTCGGGCGGTCAGCAGCAGCGGGTGGCGCTTGCCCGAGCGCTGGTCAACCGTCCGGCGGTGCTGCTGCTCGACGAGCCGCTGGGCGCACTCGACCTCAAGCTCCGAAAGCAGCTCCAGGTCGAGCTTAAGCGCATTCAGCGAGAGGTGGGCATCACCTTCGTCTACGTGACGCACGACCAGGAGGAGGCGCTCACCATGTCCGACCGCATCGCGGTGATGAACCGTGGTTTGATCGAGCAGGTGGGCGGCCCGGAGATGATCTACGAGCGGCCCGAGACGACGTTCGTCGCGGGCTTCATCGGCGTGTCGAACCTCATGCCGGGCGAGGTGGTCTCGGCCAACGGCAGCAAGGCCGAGCTGCGGCTCGACGCCGGGGTCACCGTTCCCGCCGAGCCGCGCGGCGCCGCGGCGGGCGAGCGCGTCCACGCGGTCGTGCGGCCCGAGAAGCTCGAGCTGCACGGCTCGGACGCGCGGGTGCCGGATGGAAGGGCAAGCGTGGAGGGCACCATCGAGAGCTCGCTCTACCTCGGCACGGCCACCCAGGTGGTCGTCAGGCTGGGGGACGGCACCGCCATGACCGTGCTGGTGCCGAACACCGACGAGGCCGAGCGGCAGCGCATGCCCGGCGCCGGCGCCCAGGTGCGCCTGGCCTGGGCCGGGGAGCACATTCACATCGTGAGGGAATCCGAGGAGGAGGATGCAAGTGTCGAAGCCACGGCGTAGCGGGTTCGAGGAGCGCTTCGCGGCGCTGATTCGCGAGGAGATCACGCGCAGGCGCCTGATGCGGCGCGGGGCCGCGGGCGCGTTGAGCGTCAGTGCCATGGCCTACCTGGCCGCGTGCGGCGAGGACGAGCTGAGCGGCGGCCAGCAGGAAGAGGCGCCGACCATCAAGAAGGGCCCCATCTCGAAGACGCTCAACTTCTCCAACTGGCCGCTCTACATCGACATCGACGACAAGTCCAAGAAGCGCCCGACGCTCGAGAAGTTCAAGCGCCGCTACGGCACCACCGTGAAGTACACCGAGGAGATCAACGACAACGTCGAGTTCTTCGGCAAGGTGCGCCAGGAATACGAGCAGGGCTCCTCCGGCGGCCGCGACATCCATGTGGTCACCGACTGGCTGTGCGCGCGCATGCTGCGGCTCGGCTTCGTCCAGAAGTTCGACAAGTCGGAGATGCCGAATGCCTCGAAGAACCTCGAGGACTCCCTGGCGAGCCCCGACTTCGACCCCAACCGCGAGCACTCGATGCCGTGGCAGTCGGGCCAGGTGCTGATCGGCTACCGAAGGGACAGGACCGGCGGCAGGCTCACGAGCGTCAACGACCTCTTCGACCCCAAGTTCAAGGGCAAGGTCACCTTCCTGTCGGAGATGCGGGACACGGTGGCGGCCGTACTGCTGGCGGATGGCATCGAGCCGGAGAACGCGACCAAGGACCAGGCGCTGACCGCGATCGAGAAGATCGAGAAGGCCGCGAGGGACGGCCAGATCCGCCGCTTCACCGGCAACGAGTACATCAAGGACCTGCCGAAAGGCGACTCGATCGCGGTGCTCGGCTGGTCCGGCGACTTCGTTCAGCTCACGGCCGACAACCCGAACGTCGCGTACAGCGTGCCCGAGGAGGGATTCGCGATCTTCACCGACTCGATGCAGATCCCCGTCGGCGCGCCGAACGCCTACACGGCGCAGAAAATGATCGATTTCGTCTACGACCCCGAGATCCAGGCGGCGATCACCGCGTATGTGAACTACGTGCCGCCGGTGAAGGGCACGAAGGAGGTCCTGCTCGAGCAGGACCCGGAGATCGCCGAGAACGAGCTGATCTTCCCGGACCTCTCCAAGGCCCACTCCCTGAAGAACTACCCGCCGGCCGAGGAGCGGGAGGTCGAAGAGGCGTTCCAGCGCGCGATCGGCGCGTGACCGAGGCGCAGCGCACTCGGTGACCCGCGCGCGGCGCAGCCTGCTGCCCTACGCGCTGCTCGCGCCGGGGCTGCTTTGGCTGCTCGTGTTCTTCGCCATCCCTCTCTACTACATGGCGGAGATCTCGCTCAAGGAGGGGACGATCGAGACGGGGTACCAGTTCACCTGGCACTTCGAGACGTACGTCGACGCCATCTCCAATTACGACGAGCAGCTGATCCGTTCGTTCTGGTACGCGGGCCTCGCCACGCTGATCGCGTTCCTCATCGGGTTTCCACTGGCCTACGCGATCGCGTTCCGGGGCGGCAAGTACAGGAACGCCCTGCTCTTGATCGTGATCCTCCCGTTCTTCATCACCTACCTGGTGCGGACGCTGTCCTGGCAGACCATCCTCGACGACGAAGGCTGGATCGTGGACTCGCTGAAGACGGTGGGCCTGATCGGCGACGAGGGGCGCCTGCTGGCCACGCCGGCCGCCGTGGTGGCGGGCATCACCTACAACTTCCTGCCCTTCATGATCCTGCCGCTGTACGCGGCGCTGGAGAGGATCGACCCGCGAATGCTCGAGGCCGCCTACGACCTCTATGCCAAGCGGCGCGACGTGGTCCTCCGGGTGGTGATCCCCACCGCGATGCCCGGGATCGTGGCGGGCGTGCTGCTGACCTTCATCCCGGCGGCGGGCGACTTCGTGAACGCCGAGCTGCTCGGCACTCCGCAGACTTCGATGATCGGCAACGTCATCCAGAGCCGCTACCTCGAGCTCACGGACTATCCGACGGCCGCGGCCCTGTCGTTCATCCTCATGCTGGCGATCCTGCTCCTGGTGCTGGCTTACGCGCGCTTCGCCGGCACCGAGCAGCTCACGGGGGCCGAGGCCAGATGATCCGCGCCGGGCGCTGGCTGCTCAATCAGACGCTCAACGTCTATGCCGCGCTCGCGCTGGTCTACCTGATGGTTCCGGTCGTGATCATCCTGCTGTTCTCGTTCAACGCCACCGAGAGCCGTTTCAACTTCGTCTGGCAGGGATTCACGCTCGAGCACTGGCAGGACCCGTTCGCCTTCGCCGACCTGACCGACGCGCTCGTCACGAGCATCCAGGTGGCGGTGCTCTCGACGATCGTGGCGACGATCCTCGGCACGCTGATGGCGCTGGCGCTCGTGCGCTACCAGTTCAGCGGCCGCGCCCCGATCAACCTGTTCATCTTCATCCCGCTGGCCACGCCCGAGGTGGTGCTCGGCGCGTCGCTGCTGTCGCTGTTCATCTCCATCGGCTTCGCGCGCGGCTTCGCGACGGTCCTGATCGCCCACGTGATGTTCAACATCTCGTTCGTGGTGGTCACCGTCCGATCTCGGCTGATCGGCTTCGACCGCTCGCTCGAGGAGGCCGCCCAGGACTTCGGCGCCAACTCGTTCCAGACCTTCGCGCGCGTCACGCTGCCGCTGATCATGCCGGGGGTGGTCGCGGCGGCGCTGCTGGCGTTCGCGCTCTCGATCGACGACTACGTGATCACCAGCTTCAACAACGGCTCGACGATCACGTTCCCCGTCTTCATCTGGGGCGCCGTCCGGGTGGCCGTGCCGCCGCAGATCTACGTGATCGCGACGATGATCTTCCTGGTCACCGTGGCCGCGATGATCATCACGGTGTGGCAGCAGCGGCGGGCGGAGAAGATGGCCGCGACGGCACCGGACGAGCTCG
>DATACN010000274.1:0-1905 GCA_036258995.1 Thermoleophilaceae bacterium
CTGGGCTGAGGTCTGCCGGATGCCCGCTGAGGACGACACGCAAGCGTCCGCCGGCACGCGATCGGCTCACGTGCCGCTCCCGCGTTCTCCCGGAGCAGCACTCCGAGCGCGGGCTGCTGGTCGTCCGTGGATAGAGAGGGACCGGCCGGTCTGGCGAGCTCCTGCAACCGCGATACCAGCGGTCACAGATTGACCCGCGAGGGTTGCCGCATCGCATGAAAGCGGCAGTTCGGTGTGAGATGCTGGCCTGCGGATGCCCGGCCGCGGAATTCAGCACGTCGACCTCGCGGTCAGCGACGTCGATCGTTCGCTCGCCTTCTACATGGACCTCTTGGGACCCCTGGGCTTGAAGGAGGAAGAGCGCTATCTGACCTACCGGGGCACCGAGGAGGTCGTCTATCTGAGCTTCGGAGACGAATGGCTCGGCCTTCGTCCCGCCGACGGCGGTACCCATCGCTACTACGGCGTGGGGCTCGAACACCTGGCGTTCGAGGTCGACACCAGGGAGGAGGTGGACGCGGCGCATCAGCGGTGTTCGCGGCGGGGCGATCGGATCCACCACCCGCCGGAGCAGGACAGCGACATTTCGGGCTACTACGCATTCTTCGTCTTCGATCCGGATGGACTCCGCATCGAGGTCTTCTCTCCCGGGCCGGAGTGGTCCTCGCGCATCCACAGGTACAGGTAGGGCCCGAGCTCGCCCTCGAGCCGGGACCGACCGACCGCAGATAGCGCATAGGACGAGCACCAGCGCTGTCGGCGCGTCCGCCGGGACACTCGCTTCACCAGGGACGAGCGGGAGCACCGGATCGGCGCCCCCGCTCTTGGTGGGTCGCTCGGCTCAGAGCTTGAGTCCGGCGCTGGCAGACATCATTGGCATGCGGCGCGAGCGCACGGCCGTGATGATCTCCTCGGGGTCGATCCCCTGGAGGTAGATCGAGGTGGTGCCGAGGTTGGCGTGTCCGAGCTGCCGCTGGATGATGTTGAGCGGCACGCCCTCCCGGGCGAGCTCGAGCGCATGGGCGTGCCGCAGCTGGTGCGGCGCGAACCTTCGCCGGACGCCCGCCCTAGCCGCGATGCGGCGGAACTCGGTGCGCACCGCCGCGGCCGACCAGGCCCGGCCGCGGGTGCGTCCGTCGATGATGCAGAACAGCGGTCCGACCGGCAGCTCGGCGCGCACGGCCAGCCAGGGGCGCAGCTGTTCCCAGCCCCACTGGTCCATGCCCACCTCGCGCCGCCGGCCGCCCTTGCCGCGGCGGACCAGCAGCGACCCGCGCCGCTGGTCGAGGTCGTGCTCCGCGAGCGCGAGCGCCTCGTGGAGCCTCAGCCCGGCGCGCCACAGCACGACGACCATCGCGCGCAGGCGCCAGCCGTGACGGTCACCGCCCGTGTGACGCATCACCGCCACGATCTCGTCGACTGTGGGCGGGTCGGCCGGATAGCGCATCCCCTTGTTGCCCGGTGGCCGGCCGGTGTGGTAGCCCGGCATCGTCGCCGGTGAGCGGCGCCGCCCCGCCGCGTCCAACAACACGGTCATGGGACCTCCTCCCATCAGACAGCAGATGTCGCCGCCGCCCTACCAGCCCGCCCGCGCCCGGGCTACCGCTCCCTCGTGCAAACCGAGCGTCAGACCGGCGCAGAAATCGGACGTTGGGACGGCCGAAGCTCGTCCAGAGCGAAAGCGCGGTCGAGGATCGCGACGAGCGTCGCTCTCTCGGGAAGCGGGAGTCCGGCGGGGTCCGGTTTCGGCTCCGAGCCTCGTCCGGAGCGATGCGGCGCGCTATCGGTAAGCGTTCAGTCCCTGCGCGTCGGTCAGGCGAGCAGCGGAGAGGTGTCCGCGCGAGCGGGAGCCCCTGCCTGCGCTCGCGGAGAAGCTGAACAGCCGATACGCAGTCGGCGATCGGC
>DATACN010000275.1:0-6462 GCA_036258995.1 Thermoleophilaceae bacterium
CCTCTACGCCGCGCTGGATGCCGTGCCCCCGGGCGGCGGCGAGCTCGTCCTGACCGTCGTGCGCGGGACCGAGGAGCGGGAGGTGCCGGTCCGGCTGGGCGATGCGAAGGAGGCGGCGTGACCACCGAGGCGCTCCCCGAGACCGAGGCGCTCGACGCCTACTCCCGCGCGGTGGTCGCCGTCGCCGAGCGGCTTACGCCCTCGGTGGCCAGCCTGCGGGTGATGAGGCGGGGCCGCCGGGGGCAGATGCCCGCGGGTGCCGGCAGCGCCGTCGTGCTCAGTCCCGACGGGTACCTGCTCACCTCCGCCCACGTCGTGGCCGGCCCAGGTCGCCGGGGCGGCGCGACCTTCCCGGACGGCCGCCGTGTGCGCTTCGAGGTCGTCGGCGCGGATCCGCTCTCCGACCTGGCCTTGCTGCGCACGGACGAGGGCGGGCTCGTGGCGGCCGAGCTGGGCGAGGCCGACCGGCTCCGCGTCGGCCAGCTGGTCGTCGCGATCGGCAATCCGAACGGATTCGGCGGCTCGGTCACGGCGGGGGTCATCTCGGCCCTGGGCCGCTCGCTGCCGGCGAGTTCGCGCCGCGGCGTGAGGGTGATCGACAACGTCATACAGACCGATGCCGCGCTCAACCCCGGCAACTCCGGCGGGGCGCTGGCCGACAGCCGCGGTCGCCTCGTCGGCATCAACACCGCGGTCGCGGGGTTCGGCCTGGGCCTTGCGGTTCCGATCAACGCCACCACGCATCGCGTGATCGGCTCGCTGATGAGCGAGGGGAGGGTGCGCCGCGCCTACCTGGGCATAGCCGGCGGGCCCCGGCCGGTGCCGCCGCACGCCCGCCGCCTCACCGAGCTCGAGAGCTGCATCGAGGTGGTCGAGGTCGTGGACGGGAGTCCCGCGGCGCGGGCCGGCATCCGCCCGGAGGACCTGATCCTGGAGCTCGACGGCACGCCGCTCTCGCGCGTCGAGGACCTCCAGCGCCTCATGGTCGCGGAGCTGATCGGGACGGAGGTCTCGGTGCGCCTGCTGCGCCAGGGCCGCGAGCTCGACCTGCCTCTCGTGCCCGACGAGCTCGACTGAGCTAGAGGCCCGGGATGTGGCGGACGGCAAAGCCGGCCGTCGATCGCGACGCGGCCTGCCAGCGGGTCCCCGCCCGGCCGCGACCGCTCGTGTCGAAGCGCAGCCCGGCCACCGACATGAAGATGTGGCCGGGGTTGGCGTAGATCGTGATCCAGCGGCCGTGCCCCGGGGAGGCCCAGTTCATGAACATGCCCGACGTCATCGGACGCTTGAGCAGGCCGGCGCCGGCCAGCGCGAACGAGACCGAGCCCGAGCAGTCGTAGCCCGAGTCGCGCCAGGCGCCGTGGCCGCCGCCCCACTTGTACGGGAAGCTCGAGATCTCGTTGGCGGCCAGGATCACCCGCTTGACCACCTCGGGGGCGTTGTCGGGCGCCATCGCGGTCCCGTCGGGGAGGACCCTGGCCCGCGGGCCGGTCTGGAGGAACGCGGAGCTGGCAAGGTGGGCCTTGAAGTTGCGCAGCGCCGCCCGGGCCTCGCGCAGCTCCGCGCGCACCTCGGCGTCGGTGGCGGCTCCCGGGCTGGGCGCGTCGTCGTTGGGGTTCCCGGACGGCTGCCGGTCCTGTCCGGCGCCGCGCAGCTCGACGGCCCGGGCGCGCGTGCGCGGGCCGCCCTCCTCGCCGGCGCCACGGGCCCTGGCGTCGCGGGCGGCCTCGGGCGTCAGCACGACGTCGGACGGGCGCGAGCCATCCTCGCGCTCCTCGGCCCGGCCGCAGGCCACGAGCACGGCGGCGGCGAGCACGAGGCCGGCGAGCGCCGCGGAGGAGCGCCGGGGGCTGCGTGTGACCCGCATCGGCCACAAGGTAGCGGTGGCCTTCCCGGCGAGAGCCGATCTGCCAGCATGGAGCCGATGGACGAGCGACCAGATCCCGAGCGGGAGGCTCCCGCCGACCCGAGCGGCATCCCCGAGCCGCACGACGTGCTGGCCGCGGACGAGTTCGGCATAGGCACCCGCGACGAGCGCTACCCCGCCGACCCGACAGGCATCGACGAGGCCCACGACGTGCTGGCGGCGGAGGAGTTCGCGATGCCCGCGCGGGACGAGCGCATCACCGCCGATCCCGCCGGGACCCAGGAGTCGGGCTTCGACCCCCGCAACCTCGTGCCGCCCCTGCTCGCGGGGCTGTTCGCGCTTCTGCTCCTCCGCCGCGTCCGGCGGCGCTAGGGATACAGGTCGCCGGACTCGCCGACCACGAAGATCGCCGTCACAGGGCAGTTGCCCGCGGCCTCGAGCACGACGTCCTCCGGCGCGCCGTCGGGGTCGACCACGACCGCCTTGTCCTCGTCGTCGAGCTGGAAGACGTCCGGGGCGGTGTCGACGCAGTCACCCGAGCCGATGCAGAGCGCGCGGTCGACCTCGACGTGGATGCGGTTCTTCGGCGAGAGCTCCGGCACGGAGCCCCAACCTAGCGCCGCCAGAATGTGCTGCGCTTGCGGGCTCCGGCCAGGTTGAGGCCGATGTGGACGTGGTCGCGGCGGGCGAGGGTCACGTTCACGTTCTTCTTCACGCGGCCGCGGCGGTCGAGGCAGGGCGCGTAGGGCTCCATGCGGTCCGACCCGGACCACCAGGAGCGGCAGTCCCAGATGATCTCCTGGATCCCCATCCGCCGGGCCAGGGCGTGCGGGTTGCCTGCCCGGTCGGAGGCCAGCAGCATCATGATCAGCCGCCGGGCCGCCCGCCGGTCGGTGCGGCTTCGCGCGTCGAGGTGCCAGTCGACGGCGCGACCCTCGGCGTGCAGGCTGAACCGGCGCCGGTCGAGCCGCGAGCAGCGCACGATCCCCCAGCTCACCCCGCGCACGTTCCGGGTCAGCCAGCGCTCCAGCGACACGGTGCCGGACATCGGGTTGCGCCGGCAGCGGCGGGCGTCGTCGGAGCCGTAGTCGTCGATCGCCAGGTGGGCCAGCCGGTCAGCCGGGTTGCCGGCGACCGGCCCGTAGGGCTCGGCCACGGCGGCCGCGGCGCAGATGGCCAGGGCGGCGAGCACCCACGCGATGGTGGCCCCACGGACTATGGATGCGGCGACAATTCCCACTCACCCTGTTCTCGACAGGGCGAGGCGCGGCTTTAGGGGGTCAGACGGAGTTCAGTCCCGCTTGCCGCGCCCGTAGACCAGCTTCATCAGCTTGCCCAGGAAGCGGGTGGTGCGGGCCTTGTAGGGCAGCATGTGAAGGTCCTTCTTCATCGCGAAGCGCGTGACCAGCACGGCCTGTTGCCTCGTGTACTTGCGGATGCCGTACTCGCCGTGGCGCGCCCCGAGGCCGGAGGCCTTCCAACCCCCCATCGGCAGCTCGAGCGCGAAGTAGTTCACCTGCGCGTCGTTGACCGTGGCCACGCCCACCTCGAGCATGCGCGCCAGCCGCTCGCCCTTGGCCGCGTCCGTGGTCCAGACCGAGCCCTGGAGCCCGTACTGGGAGTCGTTGGCCAGCCGCACAGCCTCCTCGGCGTCCCGCACCTTCATGACGGGCAGAGTCGGCCCGAACGTCTCCTCGGTCATCAGCTCCATGGTGTGGTCCACGTCCACGATCAGCGTGGGCTCGTAGAAGTCGCCGGGGCCGCTGCCGCGCCTGCCGCCCACGAGCACCTTGGCGCCCTTGTCGACCGCGTCGCGAACGTGTGAATCGATCAGGTCGACCTGCGGAGGCGAGGTGATCGCGCCCACGTCCACGTCGCCCGGCCCCCCGGGCACGCCGTCGCGCAGGCCGCGCATCTTCTGCTCCACCTTGGCCACGAACTCCTGGTAGATCGGCTCCTCGACGTACACCCGCTCCACCGAGATGCAGGTCTGGCCCGTGTTCTGCATCGAGTAATGAACCGCGGCGTTGGCCGCGCGCTCGAGGTCGGCGTCCTCGAGCACGATCATCGGGTCCTTGCCGCCCAGCTCGAGGCCTACCGGCGTGAGCGTCCTGGCCGCCCGCTCCATGACCTTCCGCCCGACTTCCGTCGAGCCGGTGAACTGCACGTAGTCCACATGGTCGATCAGCTCCTGGCCCACCGGCCCGCCGCCGGGGGTCACGATGAACACGTCCTCGGGCAGCCCGGCCTCGCGCATGCCCTCGGCTAGCAGCATCGAGGTCAGCGGGGTGAGGCTGGCGGGCTTCAGCACGCACGAGTTGCCGGCGGCGAGAGCGGGGATGCAGTCACCGAAGGAGTTGTTGAGCGGGTAGTTCCAGGGGCCGATCACGCCCACCACGCCGACGGGCGCGTAGCGCACGACCAGCTTGCGGCCGAACACGAACGGCGAGCTCGACCGGAGCTTCTCGTCGGACAGGTACTTGGGGGCGGCCTTGGCCCAGAAGCCGAAGGCCGCCGCCCCGTAGCCGACCTCGGCCAGGTATGCATCCTCGTAGGCCTTGCCGCTTTCGGACACGATCGTCCGCGCCACCCGGTCGCCGTTGTCCATCAGCCACTTCTGCGCGCGGCGCAGGACCCTGGCGCGCCCGTCGAACCCGAGCGCCTCCCAGCCGGGCTGAGCGGCCCGGGCCCGGGCCACGACCGCCCCGACCTCCTCGACCGGCACCGCCGGAACCGAACCGATCACCTCGCCGGTCGCCGGGTTCTTGACCTCGATCGACTCGGCCGGCCTGCCGTTGCCGCTCAGTGCGGCGCCGCCGGTCGTCGCGGTGGTGTCGGTCACGTGCGTCTCCTCTCGTAGCCCGCCCGGAGAACCTTATTACTAGGCTTTCACCTCGCATGCCTCACCTGAAGGCGAACGGGCAGGAGCTCTACTACGAGGTGCACGGCGAGGGGGAGCCGCTCCTCTGCGTGATGGGGCTGGCGGCCGACACGCTGACGTGGCTTCCGGCGCTGCCGGCGTTCTCGGCGCGCCACCGCACGGTCATCTTCGACAACCGCGACGTTGGCCAGTCGTCGATGGTCGAAGGCCCGTACGAGATCCGCGACATGGCCCAGGACGCGCTGGCGCTGGCCGACGGCCTCGAGCTCGAGAGCTTCCACCTGCTGGGCGTCTCGATGGGCGGAGCCATCGCCCAGGAGATGGCGCTGGCCGCGCCCGAGCGGGCAAAGACGCTCACCCTGGCCGTCAGCTTCGCGGGGTCAGGGCAGTACGGCCGCAAGCGCAACGAGAACTGGAGCGCGCGGGTGCAGCACATGACGCGCGAGCAGCGCGTCGACGAGCTGCTGCTTCTGACGATGTCGGAGGAGTGGTTCGAGGACACCGGCACGGTCGAGTGGCTGCGCGGCGTGATCCTCAACCATCCACACCCCCAGCCGCCGGAGGCCTTCGTCCGCCAGCTCGACGCCTCGAGCCGCCACGACACCCGCAGCAGGCTGGGCTCGTTGTCCATGCCCGTCCACGTGATCGGCGCCGAGCACGACATCCTGGTCCCGGTCTGGAAGTCGGCAGAGATTGCCGAGCTGATCCCCGGCTCGAAGTACACGGTCTTGACCGGCGCCCCCCACGGAATCACGCTGGAGCACACCGAGGAATTCACCGCGGCCGTGCTGGACTTCATCGCCGAGGCCGGCGCGGTCCCGGCCGCCTAGGCTCGCCGGTCGCCGCTCATCTGGCGATCGCCGACGATCTGAAGCCATGCTGATCTACTCGATGGGCGTCTCGGTGGACGGCTTCATCGCCGACCGCGCGGGCGCGTTCGACTGGACGGTCCCCAGCGACGAGCTGTTTCGCTTTCACCTCGCGCAGGTACGCGAGCTCGGCGGGTATCTACTCGGCCGCAGGCTCTACGAGACGATGCTCGTGTGGGAGACGGATCCGTCCCTGCGCGTCGACGAAGCCAGGTCCGCGTTCGCCGACGTCTGGTGCGCGATCCCGAAGATCGTCTTCAGCCGCACACTCGACAGCGTCCAGGGCAACGCCCGGCTCGCCGAGGCCTCGGTGGCCGAGGAGATCGCTGCGGTGCTCGACGAGGCTGACCAGGACATCTCGATCGGCGGCGCCGGCCTGGCCGCGCAGGCGTTCGAGCTCGGCCTCGTCGACGAGCTGCGCATGTTCCGCCATCCGGTGGTCGTCGGTGGCGGCACGCCGTTCCTGCCCCCGGTCACCGAAGACGTCCCGCTCGACCTGATCGAGACCAGGACCTTCGGCTCGCGGGTGATCTACGAGCGCTACGGGCGCGCCCGCGATGAGTCGGACTGACACCGCCGCCCGAGTCATCAGCGCCTCGCCGGACCGGGTAGCGCCGCGCTGACCGACCCCGACGCGCTTGCCGAGCCCGCGGTAGGGAGCCCAAACGGGGCACCGGTCGCGGCTTCCGCTCAGATGCACAATGCGAGCGCCCGGCTCGCCGCCCGGTCGCGCGCCTGGTTTGGACGAGGAGCGAAAGCCCTCCCGGCTCACTGCTCGATCCCGCGGTCGAGGCTGCGCTCCCGCTCGAGGCCGCGCTCTATCCCGCGCTCGCGGCCGAGGCCGC